>JAYVBO010000647.1:0-5413 GCA_043750435.1 Betaproteobacteria bacterium
CAGCCAGGTGTGGGCTTTGGCTTGATCGGTATTGCCAACGGCCAGAGTCTTCGCGTCAACGCACTGAATCTGGGTACTCGATCGTCCACCCCGGCCACCGGGTGCGAAGTGACCTTGCAGTTTTTGAACGCGAAGGGCGTTGTGCTGCGTGAAAGCGTGGTGCAACTCCCGGCCGGTCAGGGCGCATCCTTCGATCTACACCGGGCTCAGGTTTCCGATCAGCCCGGCCGCGCCTCGGTTCGCGCTGTTCTGCTGTTCGGCTTCGCCGGCGGTGGCGCGCCTCCGGGACCCGACGCCCGACAGAACTTCGACTGCAACATCGTTCCTACCCTGGAACTGATTGACGATGCCACCGGCCGCACCACCCTGGTTCTGACCGACACCAGACCACTTCCCTTGCCCGACCAGCGTTCCGTCGGTTTTCAGCACCAGCCCGATGATCCGTGTGAACTGGGTCTGTCGTGAACTCCCCAGGGAGAGCTCAAAGGTTTCTATTGATCGACCCCCTGTCGAAAAACCTCGAGGCAGCTCTTGAAAAGCGCACCGTCAAAGTAGATCTGTCGGAACCTGTAACAACAGCGCCAACCTATCTCCCTGGGGCGCCAAGGCCGTGCAGCACGGCCTTGGCGTCAGCGCGGCGCGACGCTGCTGGGCGCACCAATGGGCCGCCATGGAGGCCAGGCTGAAATGCCTGGGTCTGGCGCTGGACGAATGGCAGCCCGCGCGGGCCACCCGGCTGGCCACCACCGGCTGCGCGCCGGTCCGTGCGGTGGGGCCCGCCGCAGGGCAGAAGTGTGACTGGGTGATCGTGCGGCCTGCAGCCACCGGACTGAACCCGGGCCAACTGGTCGCACTGGCCGCGGCGGTGGGCTTCGCGGTGTCGGTGGTGCTGGTCAAGTCGCTGACCCGCACCGACACGGCGATCCAGGTCAGCTACTGGATGCTGGTGGTGCAGAGCGTGATCGGCCTGGTGCCCGCGCTGCTGGTCTGGCAGGGGCCGTCAGCCCAAGCGTGGGGCTGGGTGGTGGTCGTGGCGTTCTGCGGCACGTTCTCGCACTACTGCTTCGCCCGCGCGATGCAACATGCCGACGCCACGGTGGTGGTGCCGATGGACTTCCTGCGCGTGCCGCTGACCGCAGGGGTGGGCTGGGCGGTGTATGCCGAGCGGGTGGACCTGTTCACCGCAATGGGCGTCGCGCTGACCCTGGGGGGGGGGGAACCTGCTGAACCTGCGGCGCGCACCCACGGTGCGCTGATCGAGCACGGGCCGGCGCCGCCGCCGAGCGAATGACTGCATCCGAAGGCATCGAACTTACCCTTTCGACCCATCGGCGACCTACGCTGCCCATAACTCGTTGCCCCGAAGCGGTCTTTCGGACCTGTACGCCGGCCTTCGAAGGAGGCCCCGCAGCGGAGGGCACAGGTCCAACTGCGGTTCTTGGGGTCATTTCGTTCTTCGACGGTCAGCCCGGGCATCGGCGTCATCGGTGTCAGCGCCGCCGGACCCCAGCGCCGGACGCTGCGCCATCCAGCGCGCCGCCGGCCGATCAACCCGTGTGCACCACCAGCCGCCGAGAGCCGATGGCCAGGCGGCGTTGCAGTTCCGCGTTCTCGACCCGCGCGCCGCCCAGGCGGTAGGGGTTGGTCTCGCGCGTGAAGGGCAGGGGCTCGCCGTCGAGCAGCAAAGTGCTGGGGCCGTGGCCCAGCGGGCCGGGTTGCAGTTCGAGTTCGATCTCCACGCCCAGCAGCGGCAGCCGCGCCACCAGCCCGGCCAGCGCGGGCGGCAGCACCGGGTCGAACACCACGCACCCGTTCTCGCGGCGCAGGCCCAGGAAGCGGCCGACGATCAGCGCCAGCGCAAGGCCCGGGCCGCTGGAATAGACGCGCCAGCCGCCGTCCAGCGCCACCTCGCCGCGCGTCACCTGGGCGTAATCGCGGCTGGCCGCAGAGCGGTCGGGGAACGCGGCGTCGCTGCTGCTGTAGTAACAGTTGGCCTGGCGCCTTGTGGCCTGTGGCACCAGGGCCTGCAGCGCAATCGGGTGCGCGCGCTGCAAGGCATCGAAGAAGGCTTCGGCGCGGCCCAGGTGGGCCAGCATCTCGGCCCAGCGCAGATGGGCATGCATGTACATCAGGCCGATCTCGCGACCGAAGAAGGCGCTGCTCTCGGCGCGCTGGAAGAGCTGCATGGGCCCGCCGCGGTAGGGCAGCGGGCGATCGAAGAGACGCGCGCCGTCGGGGCCGCTGAGGTGTTGTTCGATCAGCGCCGCCTGCTGGGCGGCCTGTTCGGGGGTGAGCAGGTCCTCGAACACCGCATGCATCATCGGCAACAGGCTGTAGCGCACGCCGGTGCGTTCGTCGCGTGGGTGCAGCAGCGGCTGAGGCGGCTGGCCGGGCTCGAACAGCATGTAGCCGGCGACCACGCCGTCAACGACCAGCAGGCGCTGGAAGTCGGCATGCACCGCGGCGGCCTCGGCGTGCAGCGGAGCGGCGCGTTCGGTCTGGCCCAGGCTGTCCAGCGCCGTGGCCAGGCCGTGCAGCATCTGGTGGTGCAGCGTCACCGTCCAGGCGCTGCACAGGTGTTCACGCAGGGCGGGGTCGGCCGGCTGCAGCGAATCGTTCCAGTCGCCGTGGCCGTAGGCGGCCAGTGCGGTGCCGACGATGCGGCGCCCGCGCACGACGGCCAGCGCCCGTTCGACGTGCTGCCACAGCGGGGCCGGCGTGTCATCGAAGTAGGGCAGAACCTCGTCGAGCAGCGCCGCGTCGCCGGTGGCGCGCAGGTAGCGCGCCAGGCCCACCAGCGGCCAGAAGACGATGTCGCCGTGCGAATCGCCGGCGCGCAGCTTGCGTTCACGTTCGAAGAACATGAACCACTGCGGCCAGTCGCCGCCGGCGCCCTGGGCGGCAAACACGCGGCACAGCAGGTCGCGCACCGGCGCGGGTTCGTCCAGCGCCAGCAGCATTTCCAGCGGGCCCTGGCAGACATCGCGCGTGCCCCAACCGCCGCCGCTGAACTGCTCGAGTCCGCGCGGCGCCAGGTAGTGCACCAGCGCGTTGTGCAGGAACCAGGGCGCGATGTCGTGCAGACGCTGCGACGCGCCGGCCAACGTGCTGGCGGCCGGCACCTGCCACTGCGGCGGCGCCAGCGGCAAGGCCGGCGGCGCGGCCTGGTCGACGAGCCGGCCTTCGATGCGCAGGCCGAAACGCGGGCTGGCGTGGGCGTCGATGACCAGCCAGGGCTGGTCTTGCGCCCGCCCGTCGGCGAACAGCGCTGCGTCGCCACCCCAGCGCGTGAAGGCGCTGTGCGCGTCGGGCACGACCACGAATCCGCCTTGCAGGAAGCGTTCGGCCAGCGCGCTGCCGACTGGCACGCCGACGAAGACGCCGCGGCCCTCGGCCCGCAGCGGCAGCGGTGCCGCAGGGCTCACACCATCGTCGCCGCCCAGCGTGACGTGGTGGCTGATGCACAGGCGCAGCGGCCCGCCTTCCCGCACCTGCACGTCCAGCGTCAGCGCGTGCGGCGCGTGCTGCACGCCGCTGCGCACTTCGATCAGGCCGCCGGCGTGCCGGTAGATCCAGCGGCAGGCCTCGGGGCGCACCTCGAAGGCCGAGGGCACGCCCAGCAACTGCCAGCCGCTGCCGGCGTCGACGAAGATGCGCTGGCCGTGGGCGCGGAACTGGCCCAGGGCGCCGCGCACGGTCGAGAGGAACTGGTTGATGCCCACATGCCCCTGCGTCACCAGCGAGTGGAAGACGCCGGCCATCCACACCGTGGACGTGAGCGCGGTCTCGTCGGGCACGGCGTGCTGGCCGCTGCGCAGCAAGTGGCCGTGCGGGCGCAGCACCGCGGCTTCCTTGGCGCGCAGCACGACGTGTGCGGCGTCGCCGTGGAAGAAGGACAGCAGCGTGCCGGCGTCGTCGTGTTCGGCGTGGCGCTGCGCACCGGGGAAGCGGCGGGCGATCTCGACGGCGCCGAGGTCCTGCACCGCCAGCAGCGGCGCGCTGGCGAACAGTGAAGGCGAGGGCCGCGGCAACAGGCGGGTCGGTGGCGCCGTCGCCATCGCCATCGCCAGCGGTATCGGTATCGGTATCGGTATCGGCTGCGCTTCAGGCAGGCGCAGTGCGGTATCGGCCCAGACCAGGTCGGCTTGCGACGTGGCCGCTGCGTGGTCGGCCAGCGCCAGGCCGAAGCTGCCGAAGCGGGCCTGCGCGCCCGGCGCGACATCCTGCGCCGCATGCTGCAGTGCCAGCACGGCGTGTTCGTGCTGCAGCCGCGTGCCGGGCAGGCCCTGCTGCATCGCGGGCGGTACGCCGCCGTTGCGCTGCGCCAGGCCCAGTAGCTGCCAGGCGTCGGTGGCGTAGCTGTCGGCCCGTTGCAGCGCGCCGCACAGCAGCCAGGGGAAGCGGCCCGACACCGGCTGGTTCTGCCGCGCGGCCAGCAGCACGCCCAGTGCCGGGTGCTGCAGCGGCGACAGGTCCAGGTAGTGGCTGACGTAGTACTCGTTGAGCCGGATGGCCGCCAGCGGCGCCAGGCCCACGTCCTGCACCATCAGCAGGTCGACACGCAGCGGCGTGGTGCCGGTGTTCTGGACGTCGAGGTGCCAGAACCACGCCGCAGCATCGGCCGCCACGCGCAGCTGCAACTGCAGCGCCAGGCCCTGCCAGATACCCCCGGCCGCCCAGGCGACCGCGCCGCCGCTGTCGCGCGGCTGCAGCGGCGAATTCGGCCCCAGCAGCGGCACGGCCTGCACGAGGTCGGTGCCGTCAGCGACATGCAGGCGCAGCCACAGGTTGGCCGGCCCGCCTTCCATCAGGTTGGCAGGAAACAGGTTGAGCATCACGCCGTGGGCCTGCAGGCGCAGCAGCGCGCCGTGGGGCAGCAGGTCAACCTGCAGCGCGGCGGTTTCGGGGGTTGGGGTCACGGCGGGCGGCTGTCCTTCAGGGGCATTCATGCGCGGACGCGGGCCATCAGCCAAGGCACCAGGCCGGGGTCTTCGTAGGCCGGCACCCAGGCGCCGTGTCCGACGCCGGGGTAGATGGTGAAGCTGACCTCGCCGCCGCAGGCGCGCAGCGCATCGACGCAGGCCTGCTGCGCAGCCAGCGGCACCACGGTGTCGGCGTCGCCGTGGTAGGCCCGCACCGGCACCCGGCGGGCCCGGCAGACGAGCGCGGGGTCGCCGTAGCCGCAGACCGGCGCGATGCCCGCCAGGTCGTCCGGGTGGGCGCTGGCCCAGCGCCACACGCCGTGCCCGCCCAGGCTCAGGCCGGTGGCCGTGGTGCGCCGGGCGTCGATGCGCCAGCGCGCGCGCAGCACGGGCAGCAGGGCGTGCAGCACGGCCGGGTCCCAGGGGGCGTCTTCATCGGTGGCGGATTCGAGCTGCGGCGAGCACAGGATGAAAGGGTAGTCGCGGCCGGC
>JAYVBO010000648.1:0-5410 GCA_043750435.1 Betaproteobacteria bacterium
TCGTCGAACAACCTGCTTGAAGAGTCGCGCGCGCGGGCCTACTTGCTCGACCAGACCGTTGCCGACGAAGCGCAATCTCGGCCCTACACGCTGCATGCCGAAGGGCCGGCCTTTCGCCTGAAGCTGGCGCCGCACGAAGGCGCTGCTGACGAAGCGCTGGTGTCGCCGCCGCTGACCTTGAAGACTGCTGCACAGGCTGCGGCCGCGCCGGTGGTGATGCAGCCGCTGGGCGCCACCGCGCTGGCCGAAGCGCTGAATTTGCGCGAACTGATCACCCACCGCGATGCCTTGGCCGCGCTGCAATTGCAATTGCCCGACGGCAAGCTCATCCGTTACACCGGCTTGCGCGAATTCGGCCCGATAGCGCCGCTGTGGAAGGCTGAACCCGACGGCGCGTTGACACAAGTCATCACCGGCAACAGCTACCGCGCCAACCGCAACACCGGCTATTTCGAAACCACCGACGGCGCACGCATGCAGCCCGGCTTCAAGGTCAACATCGGCTTGGCCAATTACAGCCGCATGCTGCTGGACGCCGACTTCCGCGGCCCTTTCATCAGCATCTTCATCTGGACCGTGGTCTTCGCCGGTTTGACGGTGCTGTTCAGCACGGCGCTGGGCATGACACTGGCCGTGCTGCTGGAATGGCAGAACCTGAAATACCGCGCGCTTTACCGCACGCTGCTGTTCCTGCCGTATGCGGTGCCGGGTTTCATCAGCATCCTGGTGTTCAAGGGTTTGTTCAACCAGAACTTCGGCGAAATCAACGGCATTCTGGACGCGCTGTTTGGCGTGCGCCCGGCCTGGTTTGCCGACCCGCTGCTGGCCAAGGTGATGATCCTCATCGTCAACACCTGGCTGGGTTACCCCTACATCATGATTTTGTGCACCGGGCTGATCAAGGCGATACCGGCTGACTTGTACGAAGCCAGTGCCATCGCTGGCGCCAAACCGCTGACCAATTTCTTCAAGATCACCGCGCCGCTGATTGCCAAGCCACTGACGCCATTGCTGATCAGCGCCTTCGCTTTCAACTTCAACAACTTTGTGTTGATCAGCCTGCTCACCGACGGCCGGCCCGATTACCTGAACACCAAATTGCCGGCCGGCACCAACGACATCCTGGTCAGCTACACCTACCGCATCGCCTTCACCGACAGCGGCCAAAACTTCGGCCTGGCCGCCGCCATCAGCACGCTGATCTTCGTGATGGTGGCGGTGATGGCGCTGATGCAACTCAAAATCACGCAGCGGGCTGAAGGGAAACGCTGACATGGCCATTGTCACGGGCAAGAGCGGACGCTGGCGCGTCATCGGCGCGCACGTTGGGCTGTGGGTGCTGCTGGCGTTCACGCTGTTCCCGCTGCTGGCGGTCATCAGCATTTCGCTGCGGCCGGGCAATTTCGCGACCGGCTCATTGATCCCGTCCACCATCAGTTTCGAACACTGGCAATTGGCATTGGGCATGCCCGTCACGCAGCCTGACGGCACCGTGGTGCAGCCGCCCTTTCCGGTGCTGCTGTGGCTGTGGAACAGCATCAAGATCGCGACGATATCGGCCGTGCTCATCGTGGCCATTTCCACCACCGCCGCTTACGCTTTTGCGCGCATGAAATTCGCCCGCAAGTCATTCATCCTGAACAGCATGCTGCTGCTGCAGATGTTCCCGGTGGCCGTGGCGCTGGTGGCCATTTACGCCATCTTCGAAGGCATCGGCACGCAGATACCAGCACTCGGTATCGAAACGCATGCCGGGCTGATCGTGGCCTATCTTGGCGGCGTGGCCATGCACATCTGGACCATCAAGGGTTACTTCGAAACTATCCCCATAGAAATCGAAGAAAACGCCAAGGTTGACGGCGCCACGCACAGTCAGGCTTTCCGCCTGGTGCTGCTGCCGATGGCGGTGCCCATCTTGATGGTGGTCTTCGTGCTGGCCTTCATCGGCACCATCATCGAATACCCTGTGGCGTCCATCCTGCTGCGCGAAGAACCCAATTTGACATTGGCGGTGGGCAGCAAGTTCTATCTGTATGAACAGAAATACCTGTGGGGCGATTTCGCCGCAGCGGCCGTGCTGAGCGGCCTGCCGATCACCCTGGTTTTTCTATTGGCGCAGAAGTGGATCGTCTCGGGTTTGACGTCCGGCGGCGTCAAGGGCTAGTGCCATGAATTACGCGAATCGGCAAGATCTGGCCCTGGCCGGTGTCTTCGAAACACGCGAGGCCGATTGGCGCAACGGCGCTGTCGTCTACCAGGTGCTGGTGGACCGCTTTGCGCCGTCGGCCAAGCTGGCGGCCAAAGCCCATCTCTACCCCGCGCCGAAGACGCTGCGCAGTTGGGACGAATTGCCGGTGAAGGGCCGTTATCTGGAAAGCCACAAGCTGTGGAGCCACGAGGTCGACTTCTGGGGTGGCGACCTGGCCAGCACCGCCGCGCGCTTGCCGTATGTGCAAGACCTGGGCGCGGATGTGCTGTACCTGAACCCGATATGTCTGGCCTACACGAACCACAAATACGACGCGCTGGACTACAACGCCATCTCGCCGGAATATGGCACGCGCGACGATGTGAAGGCGCTGGCCGCTGACGTGCACGCACGCGGCATGAAGTTGGTGCTGGACGGCGTGTTCAACCACATGGGTCGCAATTCGCCATTCTTTCAAGCGGCGCTGGCCGATGAGCACAGCATCTATCGGGATTGGTTCATCTTTGGCGAGCACTTCCCCGGCGGCGCACGTTCATGGTGGCGTGCCGAGAATCTGCCCGAATTGAACCTCGAAAACCCCGCCGTGCGCAGCCACCTTTTCGAGGCGCCCGACTCTGTAGTGCGCAGCTATCTGCGCGACGGCGTCGATGGCTGGAGGCTGGACGTGGCCTTCGACATCGGCTTCGTCCACCTCGAAGCCTTGACGAACGCGGCCCACGACGAGAAGCCCGGTTCGCTGGTCGTTGGCGAATTGGCCAATTACCCGGCCGAATGGTTTCCGTCCGTTGATGCCGTGATGCACTTCACCCTGCGCCACCTGACGCTGCGCCTGGCGAATGGTTTGCTGGACGCGCCGACCTACAGCCGAATGGTCGGTCGGATGATTGCGGACTGCGGCATCGACAACATGCTGAAGAGCTGGATCTACCTCGACAACCACGACACGCCGCGCCTGGCCACCACGGTGCCCGAAGCGCAGGCGCGGCGTTTGGCGCAGCTGCTGCAATTCACCCTGCCCGGATCGCCCAATCTGTATTACGGCAGTGAAATCGACATGCCCGGTGGCGACGACCCCGAGATGCGTGCCGCCATGCGTTGGGACCTGGTCACCGACGACAACGCGGCGCTGAACTGGACCCGGCAACTCATCGCGCTGCGCCGTGCGCACCGCGCATTGCGCGTGGGCGATTACCGCGCCATCGAGTCGCAGCGCCTCTACGCCTTCGAACGTCGCACCGACCGCGTCGCCGACACCGTGCTGGTCATCGTCAACAGCGAAGCCGTCGACATCACCGAGACCCTGTTGGTCGCCGATTCCAAGCTGATGGACAGCACCCGCATGGTCGATCTCATCGGCGACCACCGCGGCCCGTCCATCCAGCTGTGGGCGGCGCTGATGACGGTGACGGTACCGGCCCGGACCGCGCTGGTTTTAAAGCCCGATGTGGCGCCGCCGGGCGGCTACACCAACTACAAGCGTGTGCAGTAGGCCTGCTCGCGGCGCCAGGCGGCCCGCTCGGCGCGTGGTTGGCGTTACACCCCCAGCGCGTCCAGGTCCGCGCTGGTGCGCTGCAGCCACAGCTTGATGCGCTGGCGGTCCAGCAGCTTCAGGCTGCTGGTGCCCGGGTGCAGGGCGGCCCAGAAACTGGCGCCCTCGGCGTCGATCTTCTGCAGCGGCAATTCCGGCATCTTGCGCAGGTGCAGCACGCGCGCGCCGTTCGCCACGGCGCGGTCGAGCAGGCCCGACGCGTTCAGGATGTCGAAGCGTTCACCGCGCACCTCGTTCAGCACCACCACCAGCGGCAGCCGGGCGCCGGGGCCGTCCAGCCAACGGCCCAGCAGGAAGGTGCCGTCGCGGCCGTTGTCCATCACGTGCCAGTAATTCAGCGACACGCCGAGCTCGGCGGCCACGTCGCCGGCGCCGGTTTCGTCCAGCCAGCGCAGCAGGTCGGCCTGGGTCTGCGCGGCCAGGTCGACCAGCACGCGGCGCTCGGGTTGTTCGACGACCGCTTCGATGACACGGTCCAGGCTGTCCACGGCGTCCAGCGGCATGGGTGCGGCGTAGTCGGCGTAGTAGCGCAACAGCGCGCCGTGCGAACGGTCGGTGTCGAAGCCGATGAAGGGCAGATTGCGGTCGATGAAATGCTGGGCCAGCACGCGGGCCAGCAGCGATTTGCCGACCCCGCCTTTTTCGCCGCCGATGAAGTGGATCTGGCTCATGTCTTGTGGGTCCTGGCTGTGGCTGGTTGGGGTAGCGGGGCCGGGTAAGCCCTTGTTTTGATCGTAGCGCAGGCCGCCGGCCCGCCGGCCCGCCGGCCCGCCGGCACACAGCGGCCAGCGCGGCTGGCGCTATCGTCGGGCGTGCGCCGATTTCATGGCCGCCGACCTGCATGACTGCCGCTGCCAACGCACCGCTTCCCCAGCCGCCCCTGCCCGCCCCCCGCCTCTTCAGCCTGACCTGGCCGCTGCTGGTGGAACTGCTGCTGGGCATGGCGGTGGGCATCGCCGGGACGGCGATGGCCGCGCAGATGTCCGACACCTCGGGCGCGGCCTTCGCGCTGGCGCACCTCGTTTTCGGCACCTTGTTCCTGGTCTTCCGCATCGTCGGCGCCGGCGTGGGCGTGGTGTTGACGCAAGCCCTGGGCGCCGGCCGCCGCGACGCCGCCGACCGTGTCGCCCGGGCCGTGCTGGGCGCCAGCACCTGGATAGGCCTGGCCGTGGCGGTGCCGGCGGCCGTGGGCGCGCCCGGCCTGCTGCGCCTGATGAATGCGCCGGCCGAGGTCTTGCCACTGGCCGTGCCGCTGCTCATCGCGCTGGCGCCGGCCATGCTGCTGGACGCCTGGAACGCCAGCATGACCGCCGTGATGCGCGCCCACCTGCGCGCCCGCGACACGCTGGCCGTGATGGTGGCCATGCAGATCACGCACCTGCTGCTGATGGGACTGCTGATGTTCGGTTTCGGCCCGCTGCCGGCTCTGGGCTTGGTCGGCTACGCGGTGGCGGTGATCGTGGCGCGCCTGCTGGCCATCGCCCTGCACCTGTGGCTGTGGCGTGCGCGCCTGGGTTTGCGGCCGGTGTGGTCCGACGCCTGGCGCTTGCGGCGCAGCGAATTGGCGGCGGTGGCGCACATCGGCCTGCCGGGCGCGGCCGAGAACATCGCCTACCGGCTGGCCTACATGGTCAGCGTGGCGGTGGTGGGCA
>JAYVBO010000649.1:0-5402 GCA_043750435.1 Betaproteobacteria bacterium
GCGCGGTGGTCGTCAGCCTGATGGTGCCCTGCACAGAAAGCGCGTGGAAAGCTATTCTGCCGCTGGTCGAAGACACCGGCTGCGACGGCGTGGAGCTGAACTTCGGCTGCCCGCACGGCATGAGCGAACGCGGCATGGGCGCGGCCGTGGGCCAGGTGCCCGAGTACATCGAAATGGTCACCGCCTGGTGCAAGCACTACAGCCGGCTGCCGGTGATCGTGAAGCTGACGCCCAACATCAGCGACATCCGCCTGCCGGCCCGCGCCGCGAAGAAGGGCGGGGCCGACGCGGTGTCCTTGATCAACACCATCACCTCCATCATGGGCGTCGACCCGGCCACGCTGACCATGAACCCGTCCACCGGCGGCATGGGCTCGCACGGCGGCTATTGCGGCCCAGCGGTCAAGCCCATCGCGCTGAACATGGTGGCGCAAATCGGGCGCGACCCGGCGACGGCCGGCATGCCCATCTCGGGCATCGGCGGCGTGGGTAGCTGGCGCGACGCGCTGGACTACATCGCGCTGGGCGCCGGCAATGTGCAGGTCTGCACTGCGGCCATGACCTACGGCTTCAAGATCGTGCAGGACATGACCGACGGCTTGTCGGAATACATGGACAGCATGGGCTTCAAGACCACGGCCGACTTCCAGGGCCGCGCCTTGCCCACGGTCACCGAATGGCAGCACCTGAACCTGAACGCCACCAGCAAGGCGGTCATAGCCCAGAGCCTGTGCATCGGGTGCGGGCGCTGCCACATCGCCTGCGAAGACACCTCGCACCAGGCCATCACGGCCATCAAGGACGGCAAGCGCCACTTTGAAGTGAAGGACGACGAATGCGTGGGCTGCAATCTGTGCGTGTTGGTCTGCCCGGTGCCCGAGTGCATCACCCTGCGCACGCTGGCGGCGGGTGAGATGGACCCACGGACGGGCTTGCCGGTGTCGGCCGAGGCGCAGAACTGGACGGTGCACCCGAACAACCCGATGCGGGTGGTGACGGCCGCCTGAACGGTGTGTCGCGGGTGCGGAAGTGCACGCCTTCTCCACCAACTTGACCGTGCGCGGCCGGTCCAGTGGCGGCACAATGGTCCGGGTCCAGACCAGGAAAAACCATGAACCGACCACTGCTTGCGCCGATACGCGCCGTCTTGCTTGCTGCTGTTTATGCCTGTGCGTCGCCGTTGTGCGCAGCACCGGGCGACAAGCCCGTCGCGCCCGTGCCGGCCGCCAAGGTGGCCGACGACAAGTCGCGCACCCGCAACGCGTCGCTGCCCGCCAAGGGCTTGTTCGTCAAGGATCAACTCAGTGAGTCGACCAAGGCCAAGCTCACCGAGCTGATCCTGGGTGCCATCGGCATGCGCATCGAACTGGCGCTGCTGGTGCCCACGGGCGACTGGAAGATCGACGGCGCCGGCAAAAGCGACCGCGACTTGACGGCGGCCCGCCTGCAGTCACTGCGCCGTTTCCTGACCGACCGCGGCGTGGACCCGAAGAAGATCTTCATCGAAAGCCGCATCGACCCCAAGGTCAAGACGCCGCGCCTCGACGTCCAACTGGTCGTCACCCAAGCCAACGACTGAGTCAGGGCGCCGGCTTGCGCCCGACCTGGGCGTACAAGTCAGCCGCCGGCATGACGCGGCCGTGCAGCGGCAGGATGCGCTGCGGCGCCAGCCCCAGGCGTTCCAGGTTCTGCACCAGGTTCAGCTGGTTGGCGTTGGGCACGGCGGGCGGTGGCGCGTCGGGCGCGCCGGGTGTGTAGGCATCGGCTTCGATCAGCAAGCGCTCACGCGGCAGCCACACCGCCAGCAGGCCATGGGCGTGGATGTTGTCTTTCAAGGTGTGTATTTCGACGGGTCGCTTGGCGTCGTTCAACACCAGCTTGGCTTCGACTGGGATGATCTTGGGCTTGATGCCGACCGGCGCCACGGCAACCGCACTGGGCAAAGGCGGCTGCGCAAAAACGGCTTCGAAGTAGGGCTGGGCCAGGGCGCTGGTGATGAGGGTGGCGCCGTCAGCAGCCGCCAGACGCAGGCCGCCCGCGTGGTCGAAATGGTGGTGGGTGTTGATCACGGTCAGCGTTTTCTTGCCCGCCACCAATTTGTTGGCGGCATCCAGCACCGCGCGGGTCCGTCCGGCGGACAGGGGCGCCTCAACCAGCACGATCTGCGCGGCCATTTCGATGGCCACGCTGTTGTGCGTGCCGCCGCCCAGGAACCACACGCCGTCGGCCACCTTGTCGACACTGACCGCTTCGGTGGCCGTGCGCACGTTGTCGGGTATGGTGATTTCGACCACCTCGTTGGCCTCGACGCCGGTCACCTGCAGGTTGAGCGCCGCAAAGCCGCCCTGCTCTTGCACGATGCGTGAGGGCATCAGCATGCCGACGTGGGGCCGGTAGTCCAGGAACTGCGTGACCACCGGCATCTCACCGAGCACGGCATGGGCCACGCGCGATTCGATGCGCGAAATCAGGCCGGAGTCTTCCAGCAGCAGCGTCGCGCTGAACTGGCCGGGTAGATCGAAGCTCAGCGTGTCCCAGCGGCGCAGCGCTTCGCGGCGCACGCCGGCGCGCGCACCCAGGCGAGCAGCCGCCTTGATCGCCGCTTGCGGCGTGCTGGTCCACAAGTCATGCAGGCGCGCCGGCAGGGCGGCCGGGTTGGACACGGTGGCGATGCTGGTCACGTCCCAGGCATGGGTTGCACGGGCCAACACCACCCCGCGTGCGTCGCCGCTGCCCATCAGCGGCACCGCGCCGCCACCTTGGGGTTCGCGGCGGCTGCTGATGTATTCCTCGCGGAAGCTGGCCGCTTCGAAGTTCATCGAACGCGACAAGGCCGTCAAGTGCAGGCCCGGCCAGGCCATGCCCGGCGCGTAGGCCTGGCCGACACTGGCGCTGCTGCCATGCCCGGTGACGGTCAAGGTCTTCAGCTTGGCGCTGCCCATGGCCGTTTCGGCTTGCGCGATGAGCGCGGCCGTCTTGGCTTCAGGGCTCAGCGTCGAGCAGCCGGCCAGCATCAGCATGCAGGCGAGCAGCGTGGCCTCGACGGGCAGGCGACAAATCAGCGTCATTCTTGTCCTTTTGAGGGCATCAAAACCCGCGCGGATACTAGCGTTTCTGCGGCACCCGGCCGGTCATTTGTGCCGCCTGCAGGAAGTCGAAATCCACGCCCTGGTCGGCTTGCAGCACGGTCTGCAGAAACAGCTTGCGGTAACCGCGCTCGGCGCTGGGGTCGACCACCGGGTTGGCTGCGGCACGCTGCGCCAGTTCGTCGTCAGACACCAGCAGGCTGATCTCGCGCCGGCTCACGCTCAGGCGGATGCGGTCGCCATTGCGCACATGGGCCAAGGGGCCGCCGATGGCCGATTCCGGCGTCACGTGCAGCACGATGGTGCCGAAAGCGGTGCCGCTCATGCGGCCGTCCGAGATGCGCAGCATGTCCTTCACGCCGGCCCGCGCCAGCTTGCGCGGGATGGGGATGTAGCCGGCCTCGGGCATGCCCGGCGCGCCTTTGGGGCCGATGCGCTTGAGCACCAACACGTCGTCGGCGTTCACGTCCAGGTCGTCGCTGTCGATGCGCAGCGCCAGGTCTTCCAGGTTGTCGAAGACCACCGCGCGGCCTTCGTGCTCCATCAACTTCGCGTCGGCTGCGCTTTGTTTGATGATGGCGCCGCCCGGCGCCAGATTGCCCTGCAGCACGGCGATACCGCCTTGCGGGTAGATCGGGTTGGCGATGCTGCGCACCACGTCTTGCTTGAAGCCCGGGCCGGCGCGTTCCAGTTCTTCACCCAGCGTGCGGCCGGTCACCGTCAGCGCGTCCAGCCGCAACAAGGGCTTCAGTTCGCGCAGCAGGGTGGCCATGCCGCCGGCGTGGTGGAAGTCTTCCATGTAGTGCTGGCCCGAAGGCTTCAGGTCCAGCAGCACCGGCGTTTCGCGGCCCATCTGGTCCAGCGCCTGCATGTCGATCTGCAGGCCCACGCGGCCGGCTATGGCCGCCAGGTGGACGATGCCATTGGTGCTGCCGCCGATGGCCAGCAGCACGCGCATGGCGTTCTCGAAGGCCGCGGGCGTGAGGATCTTGGCTATCGTCAAACCGGCCTTGGCCATCTGCACGGCCTGCGCACCGGTCTGCTCGGCGATGCGGATGCGGTCGGCCGTCACCGCGGGTGGCGACGCACCACCGGGCATGGTCATACCCAAAGCTTCGGCTATGCAGGCCATGGTGCTGGCCGTGCCCATCACCGAACAGGTGCCCACGCTGGCCACCAACTGGTCGTTGACCTCGGCGGTTTCGGCGGCGTCGATTTCACCGGCGCGGTAGCGGCCCCAGTAGCGGCGGCAGTCGGTGCAGGCGCCGACGCGTTCGCCGCGGTGGCTGCCGGTCAGCATAGCCCCGGTGATCAGCTGGATGGCCGGTATGCCGGCCGAGGCCGCGCCCATCAGTTGCGCCGGCACCGTCTTGTCACAGCCGCCGATCAGCACCACGGCGTCCATGGGCTGCGCGCGGATCATCTCCTCGGTGTCCATGGACATCAGGTTGCGCAAGTACATGCTGGTCGGCGCCGCGAAGCTTTCATGCACCGAGATCGTCGGGAAGGCCATCGGCAGGCCACCGGCCAGCATCACGCCGCGCTTCACCGCTTCGATCAGTTGCGGCGTGTTGCCGTGGCAGGGGTTGTAGTCGCTGCCGGTGTCGGCGATGGCGATGACCGGGCGGTCCAACGCCGCGTCGGTGTAGCCTGCGCCTTTGATGAAGGCCTTGCGCAGGAAGAGCGAGAAGCCGGTGTCACCATAGTGGGTCAGGCCCCTATTCATGCCCGTGCTGGCTGCGCCAGCAGTGCCCGCGTCAGCCGGGCCGGGTTCGGATTCGGGCGCATTGTTCGATGTGATCTGCATGGCTGGAATTTACCGCCGACCCTTGCGCGGTCGGGCCCGGTCTTTGCTGTACAAAGCCGACACGCCTTTGCTGGAGTCTGCACCCATGTCCACCTTGTTGATCCGTGGCGGCACCGTCGTCAATGCCGACCGCGAGTTTCGCGCCGATGTGCTGGTTGTGGGCGGCCGCATCGCCCGCGTCGGCCCGGCCCTGGAAGCGCCCGCTGGCGCGCAAGTGCTGGACGCTGGCGGCCGCTACGTGATGCCTGGCGGCATCGACCCGCACACCCACATGCAACTGCCCTTCATGGGCACGGTGGCGGCTGACGACTTTTTCGACGGCATGGCGGCCGGCTTCACGGGCGGCACCACCAGCATCATCGATTTCGTCATCCCCGACCCGCAGCAGCCGCTGATGGACGCCTACCGCCTGTGGCGCGGTTGGGCCGAAAAGGCAGCCGGCGACCACGGTTTTCACGTCGCCGTCACCTGGTGGGGCGACAGCGTGCATGCCGACATGGGCCGCCTGG
>JAYVBO010000650.1:0-5401 GCA_043750435.1 Betaproteobacteria bacterium
TACGGCAAGCAGATCGCCGAAGGCACACCGGCCGAAGTGCAGAAAAACGAAAAGGTCATCGAGGCCTACCTCGGCGCGGGGCACGCATGAGTACAGCGATGTTGAAAGTCACCGGCCTGAAGGTCGCATACGGCGGTATCCAGGCCGTGAAGGGCGTGAGCTTCGAGGTCCATCAGGGCGAACTGGTCAGCCTGATCGGCGCCAACGGCGCGGGCAAGACGACCACGCTGAAAGCCATCACCGGCACCCAGGCGGTGGCCGATGGCGACATCCAGTTCATGGGGCTGAGCATCAAGGGCCAGGGCCCGTGGGACTTGGTCAAGCAGGGTCTGGTGATGGTGCCGGAAGGGCGCGGCACCTTCGCCCGCATGACCATCACCGAGAACCTGCAGATGGGCGCCTTTGTGCGCAACGACGATGAAATCGACGCCGACATCGACAAGGTCTTCGCCCGCTTTCCGCGCCTGAAGGAACGCCGCGCGCAACTGGCCGGCACCATGAGCGGCGGTGAACAGCAGATGCTGGCCATGGGCCGGTCGCTGATGGCGCGACCCAAGGTGCTGCTGCTGGACGAGCCGTCGATGGGGCTGTCGCCGTTGATGGTCGACAAGATCTTCGAGACCATCGCCGAGGTGCACGCCGCGGGCACCACGGTGCAGCTGGTCGAGCAGAACGCCAGCCGCGCGCTGGCGCTGGCCAACCGCGGCTATGTGATGGAGTCGGGCGAGATCACGATGGGTGGCGACGCCAAGGCGCTGCTCAACGACCCGCGCGTGCGGGCGGCTTACCTGGGCGAGTGAAGGGCGCATGCGCGGCCAGCGAACGTCCCTGCTCGCGTGGGTCATCGGCCTGCTGGCGGCCGGGCAGGTGGCTGCCGCAGCGCCCGAAACTGTCTACTTCCCCAGTGCAGATGGCAGCACCGAACTGGTCGGCTACCTCTACGCCCCTGAGGGCGCGGGCAAGCACCCGGCGGTGGTGCTGCTGCACGGGCGTAGTGGCTTGTACACGGGCCGCGTCAACGCCGGCTGCACAACGGTGGCGCGTGGCACGACCTCGCCTTGCAACGCGCAGACCCTGTCAGCCCGCCACGACAGCTGGGGCCGCTACTGGGCGGACCACGGCTACCTGGCGCTGCTGGTCGACAGCTACGGTCCGCGCGACCGGGCTCACGGCTACGGGCGCAAGACCCACGGTGACCCGGCCCGCGCAGCCGTTCATGAAGCGACGGTGCGTCCGCTGGACGCTGAAGGCGGCTTGGCTTACCTGGTGCAACGCCCCGATGTGCGCGCCGACCGCGTCATGCTGCAGGGTTGGAGCAACGGCGGTAGCACCACGCTGAACGTGCTGCACCGCCAGGCGACGGGCCAGGCCGGCGCGGCGCGTTTTCGGGCGGCATTGGCCTTTTATCCGGGCTGTGGAAAGTCCGCTTTGCTGGCCTTGACGGTGCGGTTGGATGTGCCGCTGTGGCTGCTGCTGGCCTCGGCTGATGAAGAGGTCTCGCCGCATGTTTGCCGCGCCATGGCCGAGCGGGCTGACAGCACGGCGGGCGCGCCGGTGGTGCGCTGGTACGACGGCGCCAGCCACGGTTTCGACGATCCCGGCAAGGACCGCCAGGCGGTGGCAAGCAACCGCCTGGCGCGCGCGGATGCGCTGCACGCCGCTGCCCGCTACTTCGAAGCGCTGCCCTGAGGGCGGCTCAGTCGGCCTTGGCGCCGGTGGCTTTGACCACTGCGCGGTACTTCTGCGATTCGCTCTGCACAAAGGCCGCGAACTGCGCCGGCGTGCTGGGCGCGGGCTCGGCCATCAGGTTGGCCAGGCGGGCTTTCACGTCGGGCGCGGCCAAGGCGTCCACGAAGGCCTTGTTCAAGCGGGCGGTGTTGTCGGCCGTCATGCCGGCGGGCGCGAACAGGCCGAACCAGGTGCTGATGTCGAAGTGCTTCAGGCCCAGCGCCGCGCCGGCTTCGGCCACCGTGGGCACGTCAGGCAGGGCGGCTGAGCGTTTGGCCGTGGTCACCGCCAGCGCTTTCAGTTTGCCGCTCTTGATGTTGGCCGAAGCCGCAGCCAGGTTGTCGAAGTTGAAATCGACCTGGCCGGCCACCAGCGCCAGTTGCGCAGGCGGGCCGCCGGCATAGGGAATGTGCACCGCGAACAGCTGCGCCTGGGCCTTGAACATCTCGCCAGCCAGGTGGCCCGCGCTGCCGTTGCCGCCGCTGCCGTAGTTCAGCCGGCCGGGGTTCTTGCGCGCGTAGGCCACCAAGTCGGCCAGGGTATGGATGCCCAGCTTGGCCGCCGCTTCGCTGTTCATCACCAGCACATTGGGTACCTGGGCGACCAGCGTGATGGGCGTGAAGTCACGCTGCGCGTCGTAGGGCATCTTGGCGTACAGCCAGGGGTTGATGGCGTGTGTGGCCACGGCGCCCATCACCAGGGTCAGGCCATCGGGTGCGGCCTTGGCCACCAGGTCAGCGCCCAGGTTGCCGCCGGCGCCGGGGCGGTTCTCAACCACCACATTGCCCAGGCTGTCCGTGACCTTTTCGGCCAGCAGCCGCGCGGCGATGTCCAGCGGGCCGCCGGGCGGGTAGGGCACGATCAGGCGCGTGGTCTTGGCCTGCGCGGCGACAGGGCCGGCGGCTACCAGGGCGGCGGCTGCAGCGGCCAAGGCCAGGGCCTGGCGGCGGGTCGGCGTCGGTGTCGGCGAGCGGTCAGGACGGTTCATGTTTATCGGCTTCTGAGGTGAAAGAGTCGGCGTAGAACTCGTCGGCGGGCAGACCGCAGTTCGCCAGGAAATCGCGCTGCGCCGATTCGACCATCACCGGCGCGCCGCAGGCGTAAACCTGCTGCGCCGACAGGTCGGGGAAGTCCTGCATCACCGCCTGGTGAACAAAGCCGGTACGGCCCGTCCAGGCGTCCTCCGGCAGCGGTTCCGACAGCACCGGCACGTAGCGCAGGTTCGGCATCTCGGCGGCCATTTGCAGGCACCAGTCGTGCTGGTAAAGATCGGCCTTGCGGCGGCAACCCCAGTACAACACCGCCGGCCGGGTGCTGGCGTTCAGCCGCAGTTGTTCGACGATGGCCTTGATGGGCGCGAACCCAGTGCCGCTGGCCAGCAGCACCATCGGTTTTTCGGACGACTCGCGCAGGAAGAAGCTGCCGAACGGCCCTTCCATGCGCAGGATGTCTTTCTCTTTCATCACACCAAAGACATGGTCGGTGAACTTGCCGCCGGGCATGTGGCGGATGTGCAGTTCGATGGCCGGCGGGCTGCCCAGATGGCCGGGCGCGTTGGCCATGCTGTAGCTGCGCCGCGCACCGTCGCGCAGGATGAATTCCACGTACTGGCCGGCGCGGTATTGCAGGTTCTGATTGGCCGGCAATTGCAGGCGCAGCACGGCCACATCGGGCGCCGGCCTTTCAATGGCGATGACGCGGCTGGGCAGTTTCAGCACTGGGTATTCGCCCGCGCCGGGCACGCTGCGCGCTTCGATCACGCAGTCGGTCTGCGGTTTGCCGCAGCAAGTCAGGATGTAGCCAGCTGCCTCTTCCGCTTCGGACAAGGCTTTGTGCTGGTGGGTGCCGTGCACCACGCTGCCGGCCAGCAATTTGCTTTTGCAAGACCCGCAGGCGCCGTCGCGGCAGCCGTAGGGCAGGCCTATGCCTTGGCGGATGGCGGCCGGCAAAATCGCTTCATCGGCCTCGACCGTGAAGCTGCGGTTGGCGGGTTGCAGGGTGATGTTGAAAGTCATGGGTTTGCGCAGGCGCTGCTTCACTAAACTGGTCGCCGATTGTGCCCGGCCTGCCTATGCGGGCCTGTGGCGCCCGCCCTTGTTGTCTTGCCCATGAATCTGCCGTGACCCCTGCTGCCCGCCTTGCCCGACGCCCCACGCTGTTGATCGTGGGCTGTGGCGACATCGGCCTGCGCGTGCTGAAGCGGCTGCAGCCGCGCTGGCGCGTGCTGGCGCTGACGTCCAGCCCCGCGCGCATGCCGCTGTTGCGGGCCCTGGGCGCGGTGCCGCTGCTGGGTGACCTGGACCAACCGGCCACGCTGGGCCGCCTGGGTGGTCTGGCTGACGCCGTGCTGCACCTGGCGCCGCCGCCTGGTCAGGGCGCTGTGGACACGCGCACCCAGGCCTTGCTGCGCGTGCTGGCGCGCGGCGGGCACCTGCAGCGGCTGGTGTATGCCAGCACCAGCGGGGTATACGGTGACTGCGCGGGTGCCCGTTTCGACGAGACGCGGGCCGTCAACCCGACCACCGACCGTGCGCGCCGCCGTGTTGATGCCGAAGCCCAGGTGCGCCACTTCGGCCTGCGCACGGGCGCCTGCGTCACGCTGCTGCGCATCCCCGGCATCTACGCCAGCGACCGCGTGGGCGGCCACCCACGCGCGCGCCTGCTGCGCGGCACGCCGGTGCTGGGGGCGCCAGATGATGTGTACACCAACCACATCCACGCCGACGACCTGGCGCGGGCCTGCGTGGCGGCCCTGTGGCGCGGCCGGCCGCAGCGCGTGCTGCATGCCAGCGACAACACCGAACTGAAGATGGGTGACTACTTCGACCTGGCCGCCGAGCTGTGCGGCCTGCCACGCCCGCCGCGCATCACGCGGGCCGAGGCGGCGACGGTGATGAGCGCCGTGCAGCTCACTTTCATGGGCGAATCACGCCGCCTGGACAACCGCAGGCTGAAGACTGAGCTGGGTTTGCGCCTGCGCTACCCGACGGTGCGCGAAGGCTTGCTGCAGGGCTGAGCGCCAGGTGGCGGCGCCCCGCGCACTTCAGAAGCGCCGGCTGCGGCCCCTGCTGCGCCAGTAGCGCACGGTCAACCAGCCACCCAGCATGCCGCCCAGGTGCGCGAAGTGCGCCACGCCGCTGCCGAAGAACAGGCCGGTGATGAGTTCAATGCCGCCGAAGATGCCAACCATGGTCAGCGCCGAGATGTAGATCGGCGGAATGGGCACCGCCTGGCGGTTGGTCATCAGCATGAAGTACAGGACGATGCCGATCAGGTTCAGCATTTGCGACGGCGCCATCAGCAGCAGCATGGGCACGAAGCCGATCAGGTCGAACTGTCGGCGCGGGAAGGCCAGCGCATAGGCCAGCAGCAGGCCGTAGATGCCGCCCGAGATGCCCAGCGTCGGCACGAAAGAGCCCATCAGGTGGGTGACCAGCAACTGCGCCACCGCAGCGGTCAGCA
This sequence comes from Betaproteobacteria bacterium, assembly GCA_043750435.1. Taxonomy (GTDB): domain Bacteria; phylum Pseudomonadota; class Gammaproteobacteria; order Burkholderiales; family Burkholderiaceae_C; genus Rubrivivax. The sequence continues at coordinate 5,191 of JAYVBO010000650.1, forward strand.
CGCAGATGGCGATGAACTGCAGGTAGCGGTTGCGGCCCCACAGCTGCTCGAGTTCAGACCCGAACATCCACAGCCCCAGCATGTTGAAGAACAGGTGCGAGGTGCTGCCGTGCAGCAGCGCGTAGCTCAGCGGTTGCCAGGGCAGAAACTGCCCGCTGGCCAGCGGCCACAGCGCAAACCAGGGCGTCAGCGAAATGAAGTCGCCGAGGAA
>JAYVBO010000651.1:0-2316 GCA_043750435.1 Betaproteobacteria bacterium
GAAATCGAAGGGGAACGGCAGGCATTGCCGCTGGTGACGGACACCACCGTCAGCGGCTTGGCGCGCGAACTGTCGCAGGCCAACCGCGACGCCGCGGAACAAGACGCCGTGCAGCGCCTGGTGGTGCGCGCGCCGCAGGCCGGCACTGTCAGCACCGTGCTGGCCGAACCGGGGCAGAGCGTCTCGCCGGCCTCGGCGCTGGTCACCGTGGTGCCGGCCGGGGCCACCTTGCAGGCGCAGCTGTACGCGCCGTCCAGCGCCGTCGGTTTCGTGCAGGCCGGGCAGTCGGTGCGGCTGCGCTACGAAGCCTTTCCGTACCAGAAGTTCGGCCAGCAAGTCGGCCACGTCACCCAGGTGTCGCGGGCCCCGTTGACCGCTGGTGAACTGGCTGCACTGGCCCTGCCGGCGGTGGGTGCCGGCGGGGAGCCGCTGTTCCGCATCACCGTGGCGCTGGACGCCCTGCCCGCCGGCATGCAATTGGCCGCTGGCATGCGCCTGCAGGCTGACGTGCTGCTGGAGCGGCGGCGCCTCATCGAATGGCTGTTCGAGCCCTTGCTCGGCCTGCGCCAGCGCTTGTGACGATGGCGGCAGGCAGCGCGGGTTTGCGGCTGGGCTGGGGCTGGGGGCGCCCCGGTGTGCCCGTGGTGCTGCAAACCGAGGCCGCCGAATGCGGCCTGGCCTGCCTGGCGATGGTGGCCGCCGCCCACGGGCTGGACACCGACCTGCCGATGCTGCGCCAGCGCTTTGCCTTGTCGCTGAAGGGCGTGACCCTGGCCGACATGGTGCGCATGGCCGACGGCCTGCAGTTCAGCGCGCGGGCCCTGCGCGCTGAGCTCGACGAGCTGGGCCAGATCAGCCTGCCCTGCGTGCTGCACTGGGATATGAATCACTTCGTCGTGCTTGTGGCCTGGCAGCGCGGCGTGGCGCTGGTCCACGACCCGGCGCGCGGCGCGCTGCGCATCCCGCGCGACGAGCTGTCGCGTCACTTCACCGGCATCGTGCTGGAACTGACGCCCGGGCCGGGTTTCGTGCCCGCGCGGCAGCGGCGCCAGATCGGCTGGCGGCAGCTGCTGGGGCCGGTCAGCGGGCTGAAGCGTTCGCTGGCGCAGATCGCCGTGCTGGCGCTGGCCCTGGAAGCCTTTGTGCTGCTGAGCCCCTTCTTCATGCAGTGGGTGGTGGACGGCGCGCTGGTCAGTGCCGACCGCGACCTGCTGCTGACGCTGAGCCTGGGTTTCGGCCTGCTGGTGCTGGTGCAGCTGGCGACGGCGGCCGCGCGCTCGTGGGCGGTGCTGGTGCTGTCGGGTTCGCTGAACCTGCAGTGGGTGCTGAACGTCTTCGCCCACTTGCTGCGCCTGCCGCTGACCTGGTTCGAAAAGCGCCACATGGGCGACATCTGGTCGCGTTTTGGTGCAGTGCAGCAAATCCAGAAGACCCTGACCACCAGCTTCATCGAGGCCGTGCTGGACGGCCTGATGGTGGTGCTGACGCTGGTGATGATGGCCGTCTACAGCCTGCCTTTGACGGCGGTGGCGGTGGCCGCCGTGGCCCTGTACGCCGGCTGGCGGCGGCTGCTGTTCGGTCGCCTGGCGGCGGTCAGCGAAGAAGCGCTGGTTTTCGAGGCGCGGCAGTCCAGCCACTTTCTGGAATCGCTGCGCGGGGTGCAGGCCATCAAGCTGTTCAACGCCCAGGGCGACCGCCAGTCGCGCTACGCCAGCCTGGTGGTGGACACCATGAACGCGCAGATCGGCGTGCGCAAGCTCGACCTGTGGACCGGCCTGGGCAATCGCCTGGTCTTCGGCCTGGAACGCGTGCTGGTCATCGGCATGGGCGCGCTGCTGGTGATGGACGGCAAGCTGTCGGTGGGTATGCTGTTCGCCTTCTTCGCCTACAAGGAAACCTTCGCCGCGCGCGTGAGTGCCCTGATCGACAAGGCGGTGGACGTGAAGATGCTGCGCCTGCAGGCCGAGCGCCTGGGCGACATCGTGCTGACGCCGCCCGAGGCCGCCGACGGCAGCGCCTCGGCGCCGGTGGATGCAGCGGCACTGCCCGCCAGCCTGGAACTGCGCGACGTGCACTTCCGCTATGGCGATGGCGAGCCCGAGGTGTTGCGTGGCATCAGCCTGCGCATAGAGCCCGGCGAAGCAGTGGCCATCGTCGGGCCTTCGGGCTGCGGCAAGACCACCTTGCTGAAAGTGATGCTGGGCATCCTCACGCCGACCACGGGGCAGGTCTTGATGGGTGGCGTGCCGGTGTCGGCGCTGGGCCTGCGCGCCTGCCGCGACCGCCTGGGCGTGGTGATGCAGGACGAGCCGCTGT
>JAYVBO010000652.1:0-2313 GCA_043750435.1 Betaproteobacteria bacterium
CTGGGCGTTTCGGTGGCGCAGATCTCGCTGTTGATCAACACCCAGATCGCCACCCACGTGGCGGTGGGCGCGGTGTCGTGGTTGACCTATGCCGACCGGCTGATGGAATTTCCCACCGCGCTGCTGGGCGTGGCCATGGGCGCGGTGCTGCTGCCGCAACTGTCGGCGGCACGGGCCCGCGACGACGCCGCCGGCTATTCCGACATGCTGGACTGGGGCCTGCGCCTGGTGCTGCTGCTGGCCTTGCCCTGTGCGCTGGCCTTGCTGCTGTTTTCCAACGGCCTGACGGCGGTGCTCTTCCACTACGGCCACTTTTCGGTGAACGACGTGGCCATGACCGCCCGCGCGCTGCAGGGCTATGGCGTGGGCTTGCTGGGCATCGTCGCCATCAAGGTGCTGGCGCCTGCCTTCTACGCCCGGCAGGACGTGCGCACGCCGGTGCGCATCGCCATCGGGGTGCTGATTGCCACGCAGTTGCTGAACCTGCTGCTGGTGCCGGCGCTGGGCCACGCCGGGCTGGCGCTGTCCATCAGCCTGGGCGCGCTGGTCAACGCCGGCATCTTGCTGACCAGCCTGATGCGCCAAGGCACCTACCGCCCGCGGCCGGGCTGGTCGGGCTTCGTGCTGCGCGTGCTGCTGGCCAATGCGGTGTTGGGCGCCGGCCTGTTCTGGGCGGCCGGGCACATCGACTGGATTGCCCTGCAGGCCCAGGCCACGCTGCGCGCGGGTGCGATGGCGCTGGTGCTGGGCGGCGTAGCGGCGGCTTACTTTGCCGTGCTGGCGGCCTGTGGCTTGCGGCCGCGCGATCTGGCCCGCCGGGCCTGACCTACACTGAGATGGATGGCCAGAACCTTGCAATTTGACGAGCCCAGCGCCCTCGATTACTTCGCCGCGCTGGTGGCTGAAGACGCCAGCTTTCCCGTGCTGGAAGTGGCCGTCGCCGTGGCCCAGGATGACGACCCCGGCCTGGATGTGCAGGGCGTGCTGGCCGAGGTGGACACCTTGGCTGACCGCCTGTGCCGCCGTGTGCCGGCCGACGCCGCACCGCTGCAGCGCCTGCGCCTGCTGAACCAGTATTTCTTTCAGGAACTGGGCTTCGGCGGCAACGTCAACGACTACTACGACCGCAACAACAGCGCGTTGCCGGCGGTCTTGCGCACGCGCCGCGGCATCCCTTTGACGCTGGCCCTGGTCTATCTGGAAATCGCCACCCAGTTGGGCTTGCAGGCCCAGGGGGTGTCCTTCCCGGGGCACTTCCTGGTCAAGCTGCACATGCCGATGGGCGAGGTCATCATCGACCCCTTCACCGGCCGGTCGCTGGACCGTGAAGAACTGGAAGAGCGCCTTCTGCCCTTCCGCGAACAACGCGGCCTGTTGGGCGACGAAGCGGTGCCGCTGGGCCTCTTCCTGCAGGCCGCGTCGGGGCGCGAAATCACGGCCCGGCTGCTGCGCAACCTGAAGGAAATTCACCGCAGCGGGCGCGACTGGACCCGCTTGGTGGCGGTGGCGCGGCGCCTGGTCATCTTGCTGCCCGACGATTGGGAAGAGCGCCGCGACCTGGGCCTGGCGCTGGCCCAACTGGGGCAGCCGGCCGATGCCGCCGACGCCATGGCGCTCTACCTGGAACACCGGCCCACGGCCAGCGACGCCGCGTCCATGCGGCGCAAGCTCGGCGCCTGGCGCCGGGCCCATTGACGCCGTGATGGCCGCCTGCTTGCAATGAAACAGATCCCCCTGCCGATAGGCCCGCAGACTCAGCCGCGCTTTGACAACTTCCTGCCCGGCGACAACGCCGCCGCGCTGGCCCATTTGCGCGAATTGCCGCTGCCCAGCGCGCCGGTCTACCTGTGGGGCCCCGCCGGCAGTGGCAAGAGCCATCTGCTGCGCGCGCTGGCCGGGCGCTGCCAAGCCGCCGGCCAGCAAGTGGGCTGGTTCGACGCCGCTGACAGCCTGCCGTGGACGCTGTCGCCCGACTGGTCGCTGGTGGTCATCGACCGCTGCGATACGCTGTCCCCCGAAGCCCAGCACGCCGGCTTCGCGCTTTTCGTTGAAGCTGCCACCCACGGCGTGCAAGTGGCCGGGGCAGGGCGCTTGCCGCCGGTGGATTTGCCGGTGCGTGAAGACCTGCGCACGCGCCTGGGTTGGGGCCATGTCTTCGCGCTGCGGCCGCTGCCCGAAGCCGACACCCGCGCCGCGCTGCGCCGCGAGGCTGACCACCGCGGCATCTTTTTGTCCGACGAGGTGATGGACCACGTGCTGACCCACTTCCCGCGCGACCTGTCGCACCTGATGCAGTTGCTGGACCGGCTGGAC
>JAYVBO010000653.1:0-2312 GCA_043750435.1 Betaproteobacteria bacterium
GGCATTCCTGAAGGCGAGGTGTCTGGCGTGCGTGCAACCGGTGACGGACAGGACGGTCGAGCTGCGCTACGCTCGTGGGTTGTCCGGTGCTCGCTTGCGTGCACCGAAGCCGTCCGATTCTAAATGTTCGCCCTCGGGCGACCCCCTCTGCCATGAACGCGCTCGCTGAAGCCGCCTCTGCATCCGACACGCCGGCCGACCAGGGGCCGGGCGAGTTCGTCACCTTCGAAGGTTCGCCCTTCCAACTCTTCCAGCAGTTCGAGCCAGGCGGCGACCAGCCAGCGGCCATCGAAAAGCTGGTCGAAGGCATACAGGACGGCCTGCAGTACCAGACCCTGCTGGGCGTGACCGGTTCGGGCAAGACCTTCACGATGGCCAATGTCATCGCCCGCATGGGCCGGCCGGCGATCGTCTTCGCGCCCAACAAGACGCTGGCCGCCCAGTTGTACAGCGAGTTCCGAGACTTCTTTCCGAAGAACGCCGTCGAGTACTTCGTCAGCTACTACGACTACTACCAGCCCGAGGCCTATGTGCCACAGCGCGACCTGTTCATCGAGAAGGACAGCGCGATCAACGAGCACATCGAGCAGATGCGTTTGAGCGCCACGAAAAGCCTGCTGGAGCGGCGCGACGTGATCATCGTGGCCAGCGTCAGCGCCATCTACGGCATCGGCAGCCCGGCGGACTATCACAAGATGGTGATGACGCTGCGCGTGCACGACAAGATGAGCCAGCGTGACGTGATCCAGCAGTTGATCCGCATGCAATACAAGCGCAACGAGATTGATTTTTCGCGTGGCAGTTTCCGCGTGCGTGGCGACACCATCGACGTCTTTCCGGCCGAACACAGTGAACTGGCGCTGCGCATCGAGTTGTTCGACGACGAGGTCGAAAGCCTGCAGCTGCTGGACCCGCTGACTGGCCGCGTGCGCCAGAAGGTGCCGCGTTTCACGGTCTACCCGAGCAGCCACTACGTGACGCCGCGCGAACGTGTGGTGGATGCCATCGAGACCATCAAGACCGAGCTGCGCGGCCGGCTCGACGAATTCGTCAAGGGCGGCAAGCTGGTCGAAGCACAGCGCCTGGAACAGCGCACGCGCTTCGACCTGGAAATGCTGCAGGAAGTCGGCCACTGCAAGGGCATCGAGAACTACACGCGGCACTTGAGCGGCGCCAAGCCGGGCGACCCCCCGCCCACGCTGGTGGACTACCTGGCGCCCGACGCGCTGATGTTCCTGGACGAAAGCCATGTGCTGATCGGCCAGTTCGGCGGCATGTACAACGGCGACCGCGCGCGCAAGACGACGCTGGTGGAATACGGCTTTCGCCTGCCCAGCGCGCTGGACAACCGGCCGCTGAAGTTCGAGGAATTCGAACGCAAGATGCGCCAGAGCGTCTTCGTGTCGGCCACCCCGGCGAACTGGGAGAAAGAGCACACCGGCCAGGTCGTCGAGCAGGTGGTGCGACCCACCGGCTTGGTCGACCCGCAGGTGGAAGTGCGGCCGGCCATCACGCAGGTCGACGACGTGCTGCAAGAGATCCGCGACCGCACGCTGAAGAACGAACGTGTGCTGATCACCACGCTGACCAAGCGCATGGCCGAGCAACTGACCGACTACCTGTCGGACAACGGCGTGAAGGTGCGCTACCTGCACAGCGACATCGACACGGTGGAGCGCGTGGAAATCCTGCGCGACCTGCGACTGGGGCTGTTCGACGTGCTGGTCGGCATCAACCTGCTGCGCGAGGGTCTGGACCTGCCCGAAGTCAGCCTGGTGGCCATCCTGGACGCCGACAAAGAGGGCTTTCTGCGCTCAGAACGTTCGCTGATCCAGACCATAGGCCGCGCGGCGCGCAATGTGAACGGCTGCGCCATCTTGTATGCCGACAAGATGACCGATTCGATGAAGGCGGCCATCGGTGAAACCGAACGCCGCCGCACCAAGCAGGTCGCGCACAACCTGGCCATGGGCATCACGCCGCGCAGCGTGACCACGCGCATCCGCGACATGATTGACGGCGCCGTGTCCGACAAATCGGCCAAGGACGATTTGAAGGCCGCGCAGCAGGCGGCCGAAGTGGAAGGCCTGTCCGAGAAGGATCTGGGCAAGCGCATCAAGCTGCTGGAAAAGCAGATGCTGGAACACGCCCGCAACCTGGAATTCGAGAAGGCAGCACGGGTGCGCGACCAGTTGGCGCTACTGCGCGAACAGGCCTTCGGCGGCAGCGGCCACGACGTGTTGCCCATCATTGCCGGGCGGGGCGCGGCATGACCTTGCTGACGCGTTTGAAGCAGTGGGTGGGGCGTGATG
>JAYVBO010000654.1:0-2308 GCA_043750435.1 Betaproteobacteria bacterium
CGCCGCGCGCCATCGGTCTTGAACAGCACCGCCAGGTCCAGCCGGCGGGCGTTCAGCATTTCGCTCAGATGGCCGGACAGGCTCTCGACCAGATGCAGGCGCACCTCGGGGTAGCGCTGGCGCATGGCCAGCATCAGCGGCAGGCCCAGCACCGCGCCGGTGGTGGGCGCCAGGCCCACGCTGACATGGCCCGACAGGCGCTGCTGCTGTGCCGCGCGCACCGCGTCGTCGGCATGGCGCAGCACCAGTTGCGCCTGGCGCAGAAAGGCCAGGCCGGCGTCGGTGGGCTGCACGCCCGTCGACGCGCGCAGCAGCAGGCGCGTGGACAGTTCGCTTTCCAGGCGGCTGATCTGCTGGCTCAGGGCCGAGACCACCACGCCCAGATCGGCCGCCGCACGGCCCAGGCTGCCAAGTTCACAGACGCGGACGAAGGTGCGAAGCTGGCGCAGTTCCATGCGGCCATTCTGGTGGACCCGCCCGGCTCCGAGAAAACCCGAATCGACAGCCTAAAATCGCGGGCTGCCCTGCATCCACACACGCCCCTGCCCGCCATGAGTGCCTTTCTCGAAGAAACCGTGTTGAGCGTCCACCACTGGACCGACCGCCTGTTCTCCTTCACCACCACACGCGATCCGGCGCTGCGGTTTTCCAACGGCCACTTCACGATGATCGGCCTGCGTGTGGACGGCAAGCCGCTGCTGCGCGCCTACAGCATCGCCAGCGCGAACTACGAAGACCACCTCGAATTCCTCAGCATCAAGGTGCCCGACGGCCCGCTGACCAGCCGGCTGCAGCACATCCGCGTGGGCGACAAGATCGTCGTCGGCAAGAAGCCCACCGGTACGCTGCTGACCGACTACCTGCTGCCAGGGCAAGCGCCTGTACCTGCTGGGCACGGGCACCGGCCTGGCACCCTATCTGGCCATCGTGCGCGACCCCGAGACCTACGAGAAGTTCGAGGACGTGGTGGTGGTGCACGGTGTGCGCCAGGTCAACGAACTGGCCTATCACGACCTGCTGGACCACGAACTGGCACAAGACGAACTGCTGGGCGAATTGGTCGCCGACAAGCTGCACTACTACCCCACCGTGACACGCGAACCGTACAAGAACTCGGGCCGCATGACCGACCTGATCCAGAACGGCAAGCTGGCCGCCGACCTGGGCCTGCCACCGCTGAACCCGGAAGAGGACCGCGTGATGCTCTGCGGCAGCCCGGCCATGCTGCGCGACCTGAAGGCGCTGCTGGAAATACGCGGTTTCAAGGAAGGCAACACCACCAAGCAGGGTGACTTCGTCGTCGAGCGTGCTTTCGTTGAACAGTGAACCCACCGAAGTGGATACCACCATGCGCAAAGTCATCGTCCTGAACGGCCCCAACCTGAACCTGCTGGGCCAACGCGAGCCGGCCACCTACGGCCACGCAACGCTGGCCGATGTGGAAGCGATGTGCCAGACGGCCGGCGCCCGCCTGGGCGTGGCGGTGGAATGCCTGCAGAGCAACCACGAAGGCGTGCTGATCGACGCCCTCCACAAAGCCGGGCGCGGCGTGAAGGCCGGCAGCGTGCTGGGCGTGGTCTTCAACGCCGGCGCCTACACGCACACCTCGGTGGCGCTGCACGACGCCATCAAGGGCGCCGAGGTGCCGGTCATCGAAATCCACATCAGCAACGTCCATGCCCGCGAGGCCTTCCGCCACCACAGCTATCTGTCGCCGGTCGCCGCCGGCATCGTGGTTGGCTTCGGGGTCGACGGCTACGTGCTGGCGATGGAAGGCCTGGTGCGCAAGTTCGGCCCGGCTTGAGGCGGTTCTTGCGGCGCACTTTGAGGCGGTCTGTCGGGGTCCGCCCGCCCCCCTGAACAGGGGACTGACGGATGCGCGACGCGCAGGCCCGTGGTACGGTGGATGACCACTATCGACGCGGCACCACGCCGCGCAAACACCATGCACATTGCAACCTTCAAGCACAGCGCCGCAGCCGCTGTGCTTGCCGTTTTCAGCCTGTCCAGTCTGGCCGCTGAGGTCATCGCCCTGCCCGCGTTCACATCGCTGAAAGTGTTCGGCGACAGTCTGTCGGACAGTGGCAACAACGCGCTGGTCTTTGGCGGCGCGGTGGGCGGCCTGCCGACCGGCAACAGCTACGTGCCGCCCGGCGCGCCTTACGCGTCGGGCACCTACAGCAACGGCCCGGTATGGGTAAGCGCCTTCGCAGCCGCTGAAGGCTTGCCGGCAGCGGCCAACCCCTCGCTGGCCGGTGACGGCAATTACGCCTATGGCGGTGCTCGAACCAGCACCGATGGCAGCGGC
>JAYVBO010000655.1:0-2304 GCA_043750435.1 Betaproteobacteria bacterium
TCGCCGGCCGCGGCCTGGCGTGCGCCCTGGGCGACGACCTGGCGCAGGCGCTGCGCGCCTTGCGCGCCGGGGGTGTGGCGCCGGCGCCGTTTCAGATCAACGCCGAGCTCAGCACGCCCTATCTCGCCATCCCGCCCATCACGCCATCCGTCACACCATCGGTCGCGCCGAAAGCGGCCGACTGGCATGCCAGCACCCGAACGCGCGTGCTGGACGCCGCTGCGCAGAGCGGCGCGCTGGCGACATCCCGGCGCGGCGCGCTGTTTTTGGCGACCACCTCTTTCGACCTCGGCGCCCGCGAACTGCAGCAGACCTTCGAAGGCGATGCCGCGACCTTTGCGGTGAGCTTTGCCGAGCAAGTGGCGTTGTGGCTGGATTGGCAGGGTCCGGTCTTCACCGTCTGCACGGCCTGCACATCGGCCATCAATGCGCTGCTGAGTGCGCAGGCGCTGATCCGCGCCGGCGATGTGACTGACGCGCTGGTCCTCGGCCTGGAACTGGGCAACCGCTACACGCTGGGCGGTTTTCTGTCCATGCAACTGCTGGCTTCCGCGCAGGCGCAGCCGCTGGGCGCCGCGCGCGACGGGCTGGTGCTGGGTGATGCCGTGGCGGCCCTGTATGTGTCGGCCCAGCCGGCGCGCTGGCGCCTGTGTGGTGGCGCCAATGTCGTCGACAACAGTGACCCCGCCGGCGCCACCGCCGCTGCGGTGGCGGCGATGGCCAGGCAGGCGCTGGCCGCCAGCGGCATCACACCGGCACAGGTCGACCTGATCAAGCTGCAGGCTGCCGGCAGCCCCAACAACGACGCCACCGAACTGCAGGGGCTGCGACAGGTCTTCCCGACGCTGCCGGCCCTGGTGTCGTTGAAGCGCTGGCTGGGCCACACGCTGGGCGCGGCCGGAGCGGCGGAAACCGCGCTGCTCACGGCCTGCATCGAAGCCGGGCTGTGGCCAGCGCCCGGCTATGCGCTGGACCCCGTGCTGGGCGCGGCCTTCGCCACCCAGGCCCCCACGCGCTTGCGCCATGTGCTGGCCGTGGTGCTGGGCTTTGGCGGCGGCCACGCGGCGGTGGTCATCGAAGACCTGCAGGCGGCACGGCCATGACGGCCTGGCGCACGCTGGCACACCAGCCAGCCGACGTGCCCGCCGATTGGCGCGAACGCCTGGGCAGCCGCTTTGACCAACGCCTGCGTCGCATCGGCGGGTGGGCTGAACTGGGGATCTACGGCGCGCGGGCTTGTCTGGACACTGCCGGCGAAGCGGTGCTGCCCGAAGGCGCCATGCTCTGCGTGTGCAGCCTGCAAGGCGCGCTGAGCGCCACCCGCGCCGGCATTGAACAACAGGCCCTGCGCGGCCTGCCCATGCCCTTCACCTTTTTGCAGAGCCAGCCCAGCCAGATGCTGGCCGCGCTGGGCCAGCATCTGCAATGGCGGGGTGACGCGCGCTTTGTCGTGACACGCGACACCGCAGCCCTGCTGCGCCTGCTTCAGCTCGAATGCGGGCCAGCCGGCCTGCTGCTGGGCTGCGTGGAAGAGGGGCAGCCCGGCGTGGCGCCGCAGTCCGAGTGGTGGCGCGTTGTGCGCATGGAATAGAAGGGTCGCCGGATGTTGAAGAAACTGTTCATCGCCAACCGAGGCGAAATCGCTTTGCGCATCGCTCGGGCGGCGGCCGACTTGGGTCTCGCCAGCGCCGTTTTCCAGGCCCGCAAACCGGCCGACTTTCTGGACATCGCGGCCGTGTTGCAGCAGGCGCGCGACCAGGCCTGCGACGCCGTCCACCCCGGCTACGGCTTCCTCAGCGAACGCGCCGATTTCGCCCAGGCCTGCGCGGACGCCGGGCTGGTCTTCATCGGCCCGACGGTGGCGCAGTTGCAGTGCTTCGGTGACAAGGCGGCGGCGCTGCAGCGGGCGCGCGAAGCAGGTGTGCCGGTGCTTCCGGGCAGCAGCGGCGCCGTGACGCTGGACGAGGCGACGGCCTTCTTCGCGCAGCACAGCGCAGCCGGCGTGATGTTGAAGGCCGTGGCGGGCGGCGGCGGGCGCGGCATGCGCGCGGTGCGTCACGCGGCCGACCTGTCGGCGGCCTTTGCGGCTTGCACGGCAGAGGCGAAAGCGGCTTTCGGTATCGACAGCGTCTACGTCGAACGCCTGATGCCGAATGCCCGTCACATCGAAGTGCAGGTGCTGGGTGACGGCGTGCAAGTCATGGCGCTGGGCGAACGCGAATGCACGCTGCAGCGGCGCTTTCAGAAGCTGGTCGAAATCGCGCCCAGCCCGACACTGACCGAAGCGCTGCGCGTGCAGTTGGT
>JAYVBO010000656.1:0-5371 GCA_043750435.1 Betaproteobacteria bacterium
GCCAGTGGCCCTTCACCGCGCTTCAGGCGCACCACGGCCAGGTTGTTGGTTTCGTTGGCCAGTGCGTCCTTCCACAACTGCGTCGGCGGGTCGTAGGCCACCGCTTCACGGGCCAGGTTCATGGCCGCTACGCAGGTCGCCAGGGCCTCGTCCAGCTGGTCCAGCCGGTGGTGCAGGCGCGAGCGGCCGCCCAACACGGTGGACAGCTGCGACACCATCTGCGCGTAGGCCTTGGGCTCTTCGGGCCGGCCCGTGGTGTCGATGCGTTCCAGCATCGCGCGCTGCGCTACCAGGCCGCGGTAGACCTGCTCGGCCTCGGCGTAAGTGGTCAGGCCGGGTGCGGTGGACGTGGCGTTCTGCACCGCCAGCTGGTCTTGCAGTTGCGCCTGCGTGATGAGCGTGCTGCCGCGCTGGCCCAGCACCGAGGTGCGGCCCAGGTCATCGGCCCCGCTCAGGTCCACTGCCGCCAGCATCGCGCTGGCGTGTTGCAACTCGGCCAGCGCCAGCACCGGTTCACCACGCCCGCGCTGCACCTGGGCCAGCACCACGTGAGCGCGCGCCGTCCAGTGGTGCAGCCGCCAGTCGCTGCGCCGCGTGGGTAGCAGCGGCGTGGCCAGCGCAACCGCTTTCATCGCGTTGTCGCGTGCCGCATCGGGCTTGGCCAGCGACAGCGCCTGGTCGCTGCCTTGCAGCTCGGCCAGGCGGGCGTAGGTGTTGGCCACGTCGGCCATCAGCGCGGGGTCGCGGTCGCGGCCTTGGGCCAGGCGGTCCAGGCTGCGCAGCGCGTCCTGCAGCAGTTCTTCCTTGACCTTCATGCCACCGGGCAGGTAACTCACCGAATCGCCAAAGCGAAACACCAGGTCGCGCGTGATGCTGCGGATGTCGACCAGCCGCGCCTGCGCTTCGTCACGCGCCAGCCGGGCCTGTTCGGCCTGCCAGGCCGACACGGCCAGGCCGCCCAACAGCGCCAGCGCCGCCGCCGCCGAGGCCGCCACGGCCACGCGGTTGCGGCCGACGAACTTGGCCCACACATAGGCCGCCGATGGCGCGCGCGCGCTGACCGGGTAGCCATTCAGGAAGGCGCGCACATCGGCCTGAAAGGCGTCAACGCTGGCGTAGCGCCGTTCGGGCGCTTTTTCCAGCACCTTCAGCAGGATGTTGTCGAGGTCGCCTTCCAGCTTCTTGCGCGTGCTCAGCCACTGCGGGTCGACGGCCTCGTCGGCGCTGAGCCGGCTGGGCCGTGTGGGCGGGTCTTCCAGCACGCTGCGCGCGGCCTCGGCCGGCGTGGTGGCGTTGCGCCCGGTGGGCCGCGTGCCGGTCAGCATCTGGTACAGCAGCACGCCCAGGCTGTAGATGTCGGTGGCGGTACTGACCGGCTCGCCGCGCACCTGCTCGGGGCTGGCGTAGTTCGGCGTGTAGAGCCGCACACCGCCCACGGTGGTGTTGCCGTCATGGCCTTCCAGCGGGTCCAGCGCCTTGGCGATGCCGAAGTCCAGCAGCTTGACCTGGCCTTCGCTGTCGACCAGCACGTTGCCGGGCTTGAGGTCGCGGTGGACCAGCAGGTTGCGGTGGGCGTGGGCCACGGCGTCGGCCAGTTGCAGGAAGAGCTGCAGGCGCTGTTCGATGGACAGGCCGCGCACGGCTTCGTCGATGGGCCGGCCATCGACGTATTCCAGAACGAAATAGGGCAGGCCTTCGTCGCTGGCACCCGCGTCCAGCAGCCGCGCTATGTGCGGGTGGCTCAGCCGCGCCAAGGCCTGGCGTTCCTGCGCGAAACGCTGCAGCACGGCAGCGCTGTCCATGCCGCGCTTCAAAAGCTTGACCGCAGCGCGGCCTTCGTAGCTGCCATCGGCGCGGCGCGCCTCGAACACTTCACCCATGCCGCCGGCGCCGATGGCACGCACGATTTCCCAGGCCCCCAAGCGCTGGCCCACGCGGGCGGCGCCGGCGCCCAGCTGCGCCGCCGCCGGCTGGGCCATGAAGACATGGCCGCTGGTGGCGTCGTCGTGGTGGGCCAGCAGGCTGCGCAGCTCCGCCAACAGCTCGGGCGCCAGGCCGGCCGCCGCAATCAGCGGTTCGCGCTGCGCCGCTGGCAGGTCCACCGCGGCCTCGAAGACGGCCTTGATGTCGGCCCAGCGGGCGGGGTCGGTGGTGGTCATGGCGGCGTTTGTCGCCGCGTCATGGCGGCATCACGGTGGCATCGGGGCTCGGCGGCAGGGGTGGCAGCGCGCAGCGAGTATGCGGGTCATCGCGAAGGGTTCAACGTTCCGTCTTCAGCCGCGCCACCACCACGTCAGACAGGCTGTTCATGCCGCTGCCGATGATTTGCTTGTAGCGGGCCGGGTCGGCGACGGCTTCCATCTCGCTGCTGCTGCTGCTGTCTTTGCTGCTGCTGGCCAGGCGGATCAGCCCGACCAGCACGGCACCGGCCACGTCGCCGGCGGTGGTGGCCTTCTCGCGCACCTCGGTGAAGACGGCCGGGTCCAGCACCAGCGTGCGGTCCAGCGTCATCGAACTGCGGATCTGGCCCTGCTGCACCTGCACCATCACGCCGTCGATGCTGGGGAAGGTCTTGCCGGTGGTGCTGGCGGTGTTCGACAAGCGGCCAAAGAAGCCCTTGTTGTTGTCGGCCAGCTCGACGAAATTGACCCGCAGGCGCACCTCGATGGTGGCCGCGTTCAGCTGCGTGGCCAGGTCCACGCTGTCCATCACATCGCCCACCGCCGAGAAACCGGCGCCGATACCCGACAGGGCGCCGAACAGGCCGGCCGAGGGCTTGGCCGGCCCGCTGCTCATGCGGGCAAAGCCGTAGATGGGCATGCCGGGCGGCGTCAGCACGGTGTTGGTGTCGCTCTTGATGGGCGCGGGGTTGCCGCCTGCAGCCAATTTGCGGTAGGCCGCTGCGGCTTGAAATTCTTCTTTGCCCAGCACTTCCAGCCCGCTGTCCTTCAAGCGCTGCATGAAGTCGGCGTACATGGCGTCAGTCAGGGCCTGAAATTCAGGCTCGCCCACGCCCAGCAGCTTGTAGTAAAGCGACGAACTGGCCCGGCCGAAACCGCCGAAGCCCGAGGTCTGGGTGCGCACGTTGTCGGCAGTGACGAAGTCGACCACGAAGACCGGCACGGCCACGCGGGTGATGCCTTTCAGCGCTTTGTTGTCGGCGATCTGGAAGCCTTTCGCGGCCACGTCGGCGGCGTTGAAGCTGGCGTCCACGGCCACCGAAACGGGTGCGTCCTTGGCCAGCACCGGCAGCGTGGCAAGCAGGCCGGCGCAGGCCACCGCCAGAGCCAGGCGTTGCAGACGGGGTGCAGGGTGGGTCGAGCTTGCAAGCTGGCTGGTCATGGTGCGGAGGTCCTTGGCGGGTAAGCCGGTGGGCGGGTTCATGGGGTGATGGGCTATCGGGGCCGCGCGGCTGCGGCTGTCCTTGTTGACTAACGCAGCGCGCCGGGCGGGAAAGGATCACGACGGCGGCGTACCGCCCCGGTTCGGGGACCCTGCAGACTCGGGCCGGCGCACCGACAATCTGCGGCATGAAGAGCAGTAACCCGCAGGCCGCAGACATCACGCAGTGGTTGGCCGAGTTGGACAGCGCGGAGGGTGGCCGACCCGACCTGGGCGTCGGTGGGGGTTCGAGCGCCACGGTCAATCAGCTCTTCGCCGCGCTGTATGGCGAACTCAAACGCAGCGCCAGCGCGCAGATGCGCAAGGAATACGCCGGCCACACGCTGAGCGCCACCGCGCTGACCCACGAGGCGTGGTTCCGCCTGACCGAGCAGACGCGCACGCAGTGGGAAAGCCGCAGCCACTTCCTGGGCATGGCGGCCATCATGATGCGGCGCATCCTGGTCAACCACGCGGTGGCCAAACGCGCGCTGAAGCGCGACGTGCCGCTGGTGTCGCTGACACTGACCGAAGCGCTGCAAGTGGTGGGCGACAACGCCGGCGGCGACGTGGTGCGGGTGCACGAAGCACTGCTGGCGTTCGAACAAGTCGACCCACGCGCCGCCAAGGTGGTGGAACTGAAGTTCTTTGGCGGCCTGGAAATCGACGAAATCGCCGAGCTGATGGGCCTGGGCAGCGCCACGGTGAAGCGCGACTGGGCGCTGGCGCGGGCCTGGCTGCACCGCGAACTGCAGACCTGAAGGCCTGAAGGCGGGCCGCGACGGGCCCGTCAGGCCTTGCCGCCCAGCCCCGTGTAGTTGCGCAGGTGGTCGCCGGTCAGCGGCAGCAGCGCCTGCGCCGCTGTGTAGGCCGCCAGTGCGCGCTGGCGCCAGGCGGCACGCTGGGCCGGTTCCAGGTCGGCCAGCAGCAAGCAGGCCTCGCCCAGGTTGAGCTGCGCGTCGCGCGCCTTGGGCTGGGCCGCCAGCGGCGTCAGCACGGCCACCGATTCAGCCAGCCGCAGGCGGGCCAGTGCCGGGTCGCCCGCGCCCTGCAGCGCGCGCGCCAGGTAGATGGTCAGCCAGGCGTGCATGCGGCTGGCGTGCGGGCCGGGCTTCTGGGTGCGGGTCTGGTCCCAGAAAGCCAAGGCGGTTTGCAGCACCGGCAAGGCTTCGGCGTAGTGGCCGTTGGCTACCAGCGCACGACCGTGGTGCTGGGCCACGCGCGGCAAGGCGCTGATCCATTTGCTCTGCGGGCCGCTTTCGCGGGCCAGGGCCTGCACCTCGGTCCAGGCGGCCTGGCTGGCTTCCAGCGCGGGGGCCGGGCGGTCGGCGCGCAACAAGATGACCGCGGCATTCGTGGCGTCGTTGACCAGGCCGTCACGCCAGGCGGTGTTGAAGGGTTCGGCCTGCACGCTGCGCAGGCGCTGGCGGAAGGCCAGGTCGGCGTCGGACTGCGACAGGTCCAGCCGGTTCATGCGGGCGTGGGTGATGGCGCGCGCGCCGTGCAGCGTGCCCAGCAGCGCGGCCACTTCGGGGTCGGCCTGCTCGGTGTCCAGCTGCCGCATGGCCTGGGCCGCTTGTTCGTACAGGGCCAGCGCCTTTTCGGGTTGGTTCAGGCTGGCCACAGTTTGCTGGTCGTGGAACTGCGCACGCACCAGTTGCACCGACGCGTGCTGCAAGCGCAGCGCACGCTGGGCGGCGCCTGCACGCGGCGCCACGACCAGCGCCCGGTCCAGGCGCGCCAGCGCGTCGTCCAGGTCCTTCAGGCCTTCCTCGGGCTTGCCTTGGGCACGCAGACTCTGGGCGCGCATCTGCAACGCCAGCGCGTGGCTGGCCACCAGCGCAAAGTCGGCCGGGCGCGCGGGCTCGGCACGCAGGGCCAGATCGATGGCGCGCTGCGCATTGCCGCGCGCGTCGGGCATCTTGTCCAGGCTGGCGCCGGTGTCGTCGCCCTGTATCTGCGCCAGGCGGGCGTGGGCGCCAGCCAGCAG
>JAYVBO010000657.1:0-2298 GCA_043750435.1 Betaproteobacteria bacterium
GGCCCTGGGCGGCGACCCCAACGGCGCCATCAGTGAAGAGCAACTGGCCGACGGCAGCGTGCGTTTCAGACGCAGCAGCCAGTGCGTCGTCGCGCGGCCCAACCAGGCGCAGAACCTCGACCCCTACAACAGCAGCCTCCTGCCCAAACCCAGGCTGCTGGACAAATGCTGAAGCCGGCCTGATCAGGGCATCGCCGCCCGCCGCGCCCGTTCTTCCTCTTGCAGGCGCAAGACGCGCCGCTGCACCTTGCCGGTGGTGGTCATGGGCAGGGCTGCTATGAATTCGATTTCCTTCGGGTATTCGTAAGGCGCCAGCTGCCCGCGCACATGCCCCTGCAAGGCAGCCACCAGCGCGGCGTCGCCCACATGGCCGGCGGCCAGCACCACATAGGCCTTGACCAGCGCGCCGCGCTCGGCATCGGGCTTGGGCACCACGGCGGCATTCGCCACGGCCGGGTGCTTGACCAGGCAGTTCTCGATTTCGCTGGGCCCGATGCGGTAGCCCGCCGCCTTGAAGACGTCGTCGCTGCGGCCCTGGTACCAGAGGTAGCCGTCGACATCCATCACCGCCGTGTCGCCGGTGCGGCACCAACTGCTGGCCGGGTCGCCGGTGAACTTGGCGACGGTGGCGGCCGGCTGCTGCCAATAGCCCAGGAAGAACACCGGGTCGGGGTGGCTGTGCACGTCCAGCCTGTGCAGGGCCACGTCGCCCGGCGTACCGCGCGGACATTCCTGGCCGTCATCGGCAATGACCGCCACGCGGTGCCCTGGGTAGGCCCGCCCCATGCTGCCGGGCCGCGCGGGCCAGGCCGGGTGGCGTTGCCCCAGCACGTCGACATAGCTGCCGCAATTGCCCACGATATAGTTGATCTCGGTCTGCCCGAACATCTCGTTGACGGTGACGCCCAGGGCCTGCTGGCACCAGTGGAAAACGGCGTCGCCGACGGCCTCGCCGGCGCTCATCACCGCGCGCAGTTTCAGGCGATAACGCTGCAGCGGTGCGGGCACCGCCTTCATCATCGACTTCAGCGCCGTGGGGAACAGAAAGCTGTGGGTCACGCCATGGCGCTGCATCAGGTCGAAGGCGCGTTCGGGGCTGAAGCGCCCCTGAAAGGCCACGATGCGGCGGCCGAAGTAGAGCGTGGGCAACAGCGCGTCCATCAGGCCGCCGGTCCAGGCCCAGTCGGCCGGGCTCCAGAAGACTTCGTCGCTGGCCTCGGGCGGGCCATGACCAAACCCGTTCTGGCTGCAAACGAAGCCACTCAAGTTGCCGATGAGGGCGCGGTGGGGCACCAACGCGCCCTTGGGCGGGCCGGTGGTGCCGCTGGTGTAGATCAGCACGGCCGCGTCGTCGGCCCGCGTGTCCACCGCTTCGAAGCGCCGGCCGCTGCCAGCCAGCGCAGCGGCCCAGTCCAGGTCGCCGCCAGGGGCGGCACCACTGGCGCCCGCCCCCGCTGCGTCACCCACGGCCAGCACGCCGCGCAGCGCCGGGCAGTCAGCGCGCACGGCCAGGATGTTGGCCATCGAACTTTCATCGGCCAGCGCCCACACGGCCCGGCTGTCTTGCAGGCGGTAGACCAGGGCTTCGGGCCCGAACAGCATCGACAGCGGCATGGCCACTGCGCCGAGTTGGTAGAGCGCGATGTGGGCCACGGCGGTTTCGGGGCGCTGCGGCAACACCAGCGCCACCACGTCGCCGCGCTGCACGCCCAGGCGGCGCAGGCCGTGGCTCAGGCGGTCGGCCTGGGCCTGCAGTTGGGCGTAGCTGAGGC
Organism: Betaproteobacteria bacterium; assembly: GCA_043750435.1. Lineage (GTDB taxonomy): Bacteria > Pseudomonadota > Gammaproteobacteria > Burkholderiales > Burkholderiaceae_C > Rubrivivax. The sequence continues at coordinate 1,773 of JAYVBO010000657.1, forward strand.
GGCCGGCGCGGCCGTCTTCACGTTCCCAGGCGATAGCCACCCGGCGGGCGGTGCGCGGGTTGCGTGCCCAGCGCGTGCAGCACACCTGCGCCAGATTGAAGTGCGCCGGCACCTGCCAGCGAAAAGCCGCATGCAGCGCGGCATGAACGTCAGACGCGTCAGCGGTATCACGGGCATCAGGGGTCGCAAGCGGGGCAGCCTTCTTCATGCAGGAAGCTTAAGCGCGCCCCATCTGGCAACCGACCCGGCCGAACCCCAAGTTGGGGCGCATCAAGTTCAGATGTGATTGGCCGAAATCCAGCTACCGGCCCAATCTGTGGGCCCTTTCCTAGAAGCAGCGCCATGCAATTTGCCGAACTGTCGACCGTCAAGCACCGTGTGCGCGTCGGCGCGCCCTTGCCCTTCAACGTGCGAGATGCCGACAGGACGCTGCTGCTGGCGCGCGGGCAACAGGTGGAAACGACCGACCATCTGGCGGCGTTGTTCAGGCGCGGCGCCCTGGTTGACGTGGCCGAACTGCAGTCGC
>JAYVBO010000658.1:0-5360 GCA_043750435.1 Betaproteobacteria bacterium
CACATTGCGGCCTTCTACGCCACCAAGGTGGCCAAGCCCGGCTTCGCCAAAGACAAGTCCACCGTGGCCCTGGGCGAGCAGATCTACCGCGGCGGCATCGCCAACAAGCAGGTGCCCGCCTGCGCTGGCTGCCACAGCCCCAACGGTGCCGGCATTCCGGCCCAGTACCCGCGCATTGGCGGTCAGCATGCCGATTACGCCGAAGCCCAATTGCTGGCTTTCCGCTCGGGCGCCCGCGCCAACAGCGCGCAGATGACGGGCATCGCCGCCAAGATGAACGACCGCGAAATCAAGGCCGTGGCCGACTACCTAGCCGGCCTGCACTGAGGCCACTGCGCTTCCTGCACGACAACAAGGGCCGGTAAACAACTGGCCCTTTTGCTTTGTGGCAAGGTCGCCGCATCACGGCAGCGCTGTAAGCGCCGGGCCATCCTGCCCGACTGAGAGTCAACCGCCATGGAGTGAAGATGCACCTGCTCAAGTCCACCGCCCACAACCACGCCACTGCCTCCGAGATCACGCCCCAGGGCGTCTACCAGCAACGCCGCCGCTGGATGCAGGCTCTGGCCGCCACCACCGCTGGCGCCGCCGCCAGCGCCCTGCCCTGGCAGGCCCAGGCACAGACCCCGCGCCCGGGCAAGCTGGCAGCCCTGGCAGGCGCCAAGAGTGCGGTGCCCGGTGCGCTGGTGATGGACAAGGTCACGCCCTACGCCGACGTCACCAGCTACAACAACTACTACGAATTCGGCACCGACAAAGCCGACCCCGCACGCACCGCCGGCAGCCTGAAGACGCGGCCGTGGACGGTGACGATCGAAGGCGAAGTCAAGAAGCCCGGCGTCTACGACCTGGACACCCTGCTGAAGCTGGCACCGCTGGAGGAGCGCATCTACCGCCTGCGCTGCGTTGAAGGCTGGTCGATGGTCATCCCCTGGGTCGGCTATTCGCTGGCCGAACTGATCAAGCGCGTGGAGCCCACGGGCAACGCCAAGTACGTGCAATTCGTGACCCTGGCCGACTCGGCGCAGATGCCTGGTCTGGGTCGCGGCTCGCTCGACTGGCCCTATGTCGAAGGCCTGCGCATGGACGAAGCCATGCACCCGCTGGCGCTGCTGACCTTCGGCCTCTACGGTGAGGTGCTGCCCAACCAGAACGGCGCCCCGGTGCGCGCCGTGCTGCCCTGGAAGTACGGCTTCAAAAGCGGCAAGAGCATCGTCAAGATCCGCTTCGTCGAGAAGCAGCCCAAGACCAGCTGGGAAACCGCCATTTCGCAGGAATACGGCTTCTATTCCAACGTCAACCCGAAGGTGGACCACCCGCGCTGGAGCCAGGCCACCGAACGCCGCATCGGCGAAGACGGCCTGTTCGCCAAGAAGCGCCCGACGCTGATGTTCAACGGCTACGAAGCGCAGGTGGGGCAGCTTTACGCCGGCATGGATTTGAAGAAGTTCTTCTGATGGCGCGGGCTTCCGTCACGCCGATCCGGCCCGTGCAGACGAAAGCCCAGCGGCTGAACAAGCTGCTGCTGCACAAGGCCGTCAAGCCGCTGGTGTTCCTGCTGGCGCTGGCGCCCTTCCTGTGGCTGTTCTACGGCGCCTATGCCGACCTGCTGGGTGCCAACCCGGCCGAGAAGCTGATCCGCAGCACCGGCGACTGGACGCTGCGCTTCCTGTGCATCACGCTGGCCGTGACGCCGCTGCGCCAGACCCTGGGCTTGAACGCGCTGGCCCGGCTGCGCCGCATGCTGGGGCTGTTCACCTTTTTCTACGGCGTGCTGCACTTCCTGGGTTTCGCCTGGCTGGACATGGGCTTTGATCTCGACGCCATCCTGAAAGACATCCCCAAGCGGCCCTTCATCCTGGTCGGCACCGCTGCGTTGTTGACCATGGTGCCGCTGGCCGCCACGTCATTCAACCGCGCCATCAAGGCGCTGGGCGCGGCGCGCTGGCAGTTGCTGCACAAGCTGGTCTACGCCACCGCCTTGCTGGGCCTGCTGCACTTCTTCTGGATGCGCGCTTCGAAGCAGAACTTCGGTGAATGGTCGATCTACGCGGCCATCATGGCGGTGCTGCTGGGGTGGCGGGTGTGGAAGTGGCTGGCGGCGCGGCGCCTGTCCGCACGGGTAGACGCGGCGCGCGCCTGAGCGGCCGCAACGGGCCGCACCATCGGCCGCAATCGACCGAAATTGGGCGCCATTGGTCGGACAAATTGTCGGGGTTTGCGGGCTAACCCGCGAACGGTGGTGTTAGCGGATTCCTAGACTTCGATCCACAGAGCCGCGAGCGGACATCGCAGCCTGAGGACGGAGGCAACCACCATGAACCGACGCACCTTTCGCTGGCCCGGCACCCGCTTGGCCTTTTCCTTGATCGCGGCCGCGTGCGCCGCTGCCACGGTGCCGGCGCAAGCCCGGGTCACCAAGATCGTCATCGACAGCACCACAGCGCTGTCCGGCTTGAGCATCCCTTACGAGAGCGTGCGGGGCCGCGCCTTCGGTGAACTAGACGGCGCCGATGCCCACAACGCGGTCATCAACGACCTTAGCCTGGGTCTGGACCCGGACGGCAAGCTGCGCTACGAGGCCGCCTTCACCCTCAACAAGCCGGTGGACATGAGCCTGGCCAGCGGCCTGCTGTGGCACGACGTGCCCAACCGTGGCGGCACCATCAGCCCCACCGGCGTGGGCCTGGGCAATGGCGACGTGCTGCTGGCCAGCGCCTGGCAGGGCGACAACGCCGGCGCCACCGCCATACCCGCCAACCACGCCACCGGCACCAACCACTGGCTGGTGCTGCCGATGGCCAAGGACGCGACCGGCGCGCTGATCACCGGCAACGTGCTGGCCCGCATCGTCAACCGCAGCGGCGTGGCCTCGCAGGGGTTGTTCGTCGGCGGCAACCCGGTGCCTTACCTGCCGGCAACGCTGGACACCACGCAGGCCACGCTGACCACCCACAGCCACGAAACGAGCGACGGCGTGGTCAGCGTGGGCTCGGTGATCCCGTCCACCGACTGGGCCTATGCCACCTGCAGCGTGGCGAATCCCTGGCCCGGCACGCCGCAGAACATCGCTGTCACGTCACTGCCCGGCAGCCTGCCGGTGCAGATCTGCCTGAAGAACGGCTTCGACGCGAACACGCTGTACCAACTGGTCTACCCGGCCAAGGGTGCCTATGTGCTGGGCGCTGGCATCGCGGCTTTCCGCGACGTGGGGTCCTTCTTCAAGTTTTCGGCGGTGGACGACTTCGGTACCGCCAACCCCATCGCCGCGAAGATCACCGTCTCGTCGATACGCGGCTCGTCGCAGTCGGGCAACTTCACGCGCCAGCTCATCTACATGGGCATGAACCAGGACGAGGCTAACCGCAAGGTGCACGACGGCGCTTGGCCGCAGATCGCCGGCCGCCGCGTGGTGGCCAATATGCGCTGGGGCCAGGCCGACGGCGTGCTGGAGCTGTATCAGACCGGCAGCGAAGGCGCCCAGTGGTGGACCGACTTCCCGGACCCGCTGCGCGGCAACCCGACGAAGAGCATCTTCTCGCGCTGCAACCTGAACGGCACCTGCCCAAAAATCATGGAGCACTTCGGCAGCGCTGAGGTCTACGCGCTGAAGATGACGATGGAATGGGTGGGCACCAGCGCCGACACCGACATCCCACTGACCCGCAACATCCGCCGCTACTACATTCCCAGCACCACCCACGGCGGCAATGGCGGTGCCATCAGCACCTACTTCGTGCCCAAACCGACGGCCACCGCCAATTGCCCGGGCAACAACTACAACGCGGGCCAGCCTGCGGCCCTGCTGGCCAACCCGATGCCGTCGACGCAGATGATCAGCGTCATCCGTTCGGCGATGCGCGAATGGCTGCTGCACGGCACCATACCGCCGCCCAGCCGTTACCCCACCTTGGCAGGCGGCAACCTGGTGGATCCGTCTTTCATCGGCGCCAATTTCCCGGCCGGCGTGCCGGGCGTGGACTACAACGTCTTCAAACCCGAGAACTTCATCTTCCCGGTGTTCGACTACGACTGGGGCCCGCTGTTCAACAAGAGCGACGCCACTGGCGTGGCCACCAACCTGCCGCCCCCCATCACGCAGGTGATACCGATGAAGGTGCCGCGCATCGACGCCGACGGCAATGAACTGGGCGGCGTGCCCACCGTGCTGAACATGGCGCCGCTGGGCACCTACACCGGCTGGAACATTTCCAACACCGGCTTCCACAAAGGCCAGGTCTGCAACTACGTGGGCGGCTTCATCCCCTTCGCCACGACGCTGGCTGAACGCCAGGCCACGGGCGACACGCGGCCTTCGCTGCAGGAACGCTATGTCAGCCACACTGGCTATGTCACCAAAGTCACCGACGCGGCCAACAGCGCGTTCGCGCAGGGCTACCTGCTCGCGGCCGACCGTGACGCACTGATCGCCGCCGCCCAGGCCAGCACGGTGCTGGTCGGCGTGGCCAACCCCACCCCCACCGAGCGCCTAAGCAAATGAACACGTCACTGACATCCCTGCTGCTGGGCGCCGCCATGGCGGCGCCGGCCTACGCCGTCCCCTTCATCGGCCCGGGTTCACCCGGCGCGCTGGCTACCAGCGCCACGGGCAACCTGGCGCTCAATGCCGGCGGCGGCTCGGCGACTGCCTCCAGCGCTTCGCTGGTGCTGCTGGGCGGTGAAGCAGAACCTAACGGCTGCACCGGCGCCGTCTTCTCGGTCCTGGGGCCGTGCCGGATCCAGGCCGTCTACACGGCGCCGGGTATCTACTCTTTCACCTGGGCCTACACGACGGCCGATGGCGCCGGCCCAGCCGGCGACATGTTCGGTGTACTGGTCGATGGGGTGGCCTTGACGCTGTCCGACCTGGGCGGCGCGGTGGTGCAGGGCGCCAACAGCAAGCAGTACGCGGCCACCACGTCCTTCGGCTGGTTCCTGAACTGCACCGACTGCACCGGCGGCGCCGCCACGGCCACCATCACGGCCTTGGCCGTGCCCGAGCCGGCGGCCTGGGCGCTGATGCTGGTGGGTGGTTGCGCGGTGGCCGGCCGTGCCTGGCGCCGCAAGGTGGCCGCCTGAGCGTTCAGCTCGCCATTGCACCTCAACAGCCGGGGCTTTGCGCCCCGGCTGTTTTCATTTCATCAAGCCGGGCAACCACAACGCAATGCCCGGAAACAGCAGCACCAGCACCAGCCCGATCACCAGCGGCACGCAGAACAGGGCCGAGCCGCGGAAGATGGCGCCCATCGCAACGTCTTTCAACAGCGCCTTCATCACGAACATGTTCATGCCCACCGGCGGGCTGATCAGGCCCACCTGCACCACCAGCACGATCAGCACGCCGAACCACACCGGATCGA
>JAYVBO010000659.1:0-5353 GCA_043750435.1 Betaproteobacteria bacterium
GCAGTTTCAGCCGGTAGTCGAACTCAGCGGTCTGGTGCCCCAGCATCTCCTGTATTTGCGAGCCCAGGGTGTCGGCGGGCAGCGGCAGCGTGGCAATGGCGTCGCTGCCGTCGAAGGCCAGCTGCGCGCCGGCCCGCCGCACGATGGCCAGCATGGGGGCGTTGTCGCGTGCCAGATGGATGATCAAAGTGTTGACGCTGCGGTTGCGAGCCAGGGTGATGGCGTGCTCAAAGAGCTGGGCGCCGACCCCGCGCCCGCGCATCTGAGGCAGCACCGAGATGCCGAATTCGGCCGTACCGCCCTCGGGCAGAAAGGCCAGATGCACCATGGCCACCAACTGCAGCCGGCGGTCGAAAACGCCAAACAGGGCGTCGCCGCCGAAGTCCAGCTGATCGGCGTAGTGGCGGATGCGCTCGTCGCTGGCCAGGTGTCCGAAGCGGCGGCCGCGGTCGGCGTCGTCCAGCGCAAGCAGGTGCTGATGCACGCGCTCGCGGTGGCGGGCGCCCAGGGTGCGGATGGGCACCCAGTTGCGCACGGCTGTCAGCCGCGAAGCGCCACGTTGCAGGGCTTCGGCCAGCTTGCTGTCAGGCTCAGGGTTCATGGAGGGCTCCAGTCAATCAGCCTGCATAGTAGGCGGCTAGTCTAGGGTTTACCCTCAAACTCATCGGACCTACTTCACTCGAAGCGTGTATCGCGGACCTCCGCAGCGGCTGGCGGTCACAGCGCTTCGGTTCGGGATATACTCAAAGGCTGTCCCCGATTTCGGCCGGGGAATCAGTTCTGCCGCAATCTGAGCCTTTCAGCCTGGATTGCATCCTGCGAGGCCGCCCTCTACGAGCGGCGCCAAGGGGTGGCAGGGAAAGCTAGCCGATGGACTCGCGCGCTTGCTTCCGTCAACGACGGGCGGCGCGCAAACCGAAAGACCCTCATGAAGACCTTCAGCGCCAAGCCGGCCGAAGTGACGCATGAATGGTTTGTGATTGACGCCACCGACAAGGTGCTCGGTCGTGTTGCCAGCGAAGCAGCACGCCGTTTGCGCGGCAAACACAAAGCCATTTACACGCCTCACGTCGATACCGGTGACTACATCATCGTCGTCAATGCCGACAAGCTTCGTGTCACTGGCGCCAAAGCCACTGACAAGATCTACTACCGGCATTCAGGCTACCCCGGCGGCATCACCGCCACGCCCTTCAAAGACATGCAGGCCAAGCACCCCGGCCGCGCGCTCGAGAAGGCCGTCAAGGGCATGCTCCCCAAGGGCCCGCTGGGTTACGCGATGGTCAAGAAGCTGAAGGTTTACGCCGGTGATACCCACCCGCACACCGCTCAGCAGCCTAAACCGCTCGAGTTTTAAGGACGCAGCAATGATCGGACTTTGGAACTACGGTACCGGCCGCCGCAAGTCGAGCGTCGCACGCGTCTTCATGAAGAAGGGTAGCGGCAACATCGTCATCAACGGCAAGGCCATCGGCGACTATTTCGGTCGCCAGACCTCGATCATGATTGCGCGCCAGCCTTTGCTGCTGACGGGCAACAACGAGGCCTTCGACATCAAGATCAACGTACACGGCGGCGGTGAATCCGGCCAGGCCGGCGCGGTGCGTCACGGCATCACGCGTGCGCTGATCGACTACGACACCGCGCTCAAGCCCGACTTGAGCCGTGCCGGTTTCGTGACGCGCGATGCGCGCGAAGTGGAACGCAAGAAGGTCGGTCTGCACGGCGCGCGTCGCCGGAAGCAGTTCAGCAAACGCTGACCATCAATCGGGGCGCTCAGGCGCCCCGGTTTGTTTCTGCAGTCTGTCCAAGACTGCACAGGCGTGGGTGTCATAGCCCGCGCTCGATACGCCGCACCGCTACTGACGGTACAGTGCGAGGCGTTGCGGTTCACCGCGAACCGACGCCATTTCCCAGGAGCTATCCATGAACGCCGTTGCCGAACAGCTTGCCCCCGCCGCCTTTGACGACATGCCGCCGCCGCTGGTCTTCACCGACAGCGCTGCCGCCAAGGTCAAGGACCTGGTCGACGAAGAAGGCAACCCCGACCTCAAGCTGCGCGTCTTCGTGCAGGGTGGCGGTTGCTCGGGTTTCCAGTATGGCTTCACCTTCGATGAAGTCGTGAACGACGATGACACGCAGATGTCCAAGAACGGCGTCACGCTGCTGATCGACGCGATGAGCCTGCAGTACCTCGGCGGTGCCGAGATCGACTACAAGGAAGACTTGCAGGGCGCGCAGTTCGTCATCAAGAACCCGAACGCCACCACCACCTGTGGTTGCGGTTCGTCGTTCTCGGCCTGAGATCCGGCTTCCGAGGTCTGACGCCCGGCTTCAAGCCGGGTAGAGCGCGCCCAGTACACGGGCGCCGCGTGCGCCCGTGACGGCCGGCAGACTGCCCGGCTGCCGGGCGACGTGGGCCCAGGCCAGCCAAGCGAAAGCCAGCGCTTCGACCTGGTCCGGCGGTACGCCGGCTGCCGCACTGCTGCTCACGGTCACGGCGCCGCCCAGCAGCGCGCGCAAGCGCTGCATCAGGTGGTCGTTGTAAGCGCCGCCGCCGCACACCACCAGGTCTTCCAGGTCAGCCGCGTCGCGCCTCAGGGCGTCGCACACGCTGCGTGCCGTCAGCTCGGTCAGCGTGGCCATCACATCGGCAGCCAGGCTGGCTGGCCCGCTCATGGCGGCCAGCTGGGTGTCCAGCCAAGCCGCATCAAACAGGTCGCGGCCCGTGCTCTTCGGCGGCGCGCGCTCGAAATAGGGCTCGGCCAACAAGGCCGTCAAAAGGCTGGGTATGAGCTGCCCCGAGGCCGCCCAGGCGCCGCCGGCGTCATAGGCCAGTCCGCGCTGGCGCTGGCACCACAGGTCCATTAGCACATTGCCCGGCCCGGTGTCGTAGCCGCGAACCCCGCCGCCGCCGTTCAGCAAGGTCAGGTTGGCGATGCCACCCAGGTTCAGCACCGCGCGGCTGTGGCCAGGGCGGGTGAAGCGCGCGGCGTGGAAGGCCGGCACCAGCGGCGCGCCTTCACCGCCGGCGGCCACGTCGCGGCTGCGGAAGTCGCAAACCACCGCCACGCCCGTCAACTCGGCCAGGCGGGCGCCATTCATCAATTGCAGGGTGTAGCCGTGGGCCCCCAAGTCGCGCGGCCGGTGGCGCACCGTCTGGCCGTGTGCGCCGATGGCGGCGATGGACTGCGCCTGCAAGCCGCTGCTGCGCAGCAGTTCGACCACGACAACGGCATAGCCGTCCATCAAGGACTGGGTGGCCAGGGCGGCGCGATGCAATTCGTCGGGTCCGCTGCTGTTCAGGGCCAGCAGCTCACCGCGCAAAGCGCCTTGCAACGGGCGGTGGACGTGGCCGAGCGAGGTGCATGCCACCCCGTCGTCCGCGAACTGGGCGAGCACGCCGTCGATGCCGTCGAGCGAGGTGCCCGACATCAGTCCGATGAAGCAGGCCACGCCGTGCGGCGGCCTATTCGACGCGTGAGCGCCGGCTGCTCAAGGTTTCTGCCACCTCAAGCTTGGCTTCCACGCTGCGCACGACGTCGTCGAAGCGGGCGCGAGCCTGGGCGTCCAGCGGCACGGTTTCTGTGGCCCTGGCCACGCGCAGCGGGTCTTGGTGTTGGCCGCCGACGCGAAACTCGAAGTGCAGGTGTGGACCGGTGGCCCAGCCCGTGCGGCCGACGGCGCCCAGGCGCTGGCCTTGTTCAGCGCGCTGACCCTTGCGCACATCGACTCGGCTGAGGTGGGCGTAGAGCGTGCTGCGGTTGTTGCCGTGCTGGATTTCCACGACGTTGCCGTAGCCGCTGCGCCAGCCGGCGAAACCGACCACGCCATCGCCCACCGCGCGCACCGGTGTGCCTTGCGGCGCGCCGTAGTCCACACCATTGTGCTGGCGCCAGGTCTGCAGCAAGGGGTGCATGCGCATAGCAAAGCCCGAAGTGACGCGCGAAAATTCCATCGGGCTGGCCAGGAAGGCGCGGCGCCGGCTGCGGCCATCGACGTTGTAGTAGCCACCACGGCCATCGGCGGCAGTGAACCAGACAGCCTTGTAGCCCTTGCCGCTGTTGACGAATTCGGCGGCGGCGACGCGGCCTGCGCCTTCGTTCCAGGCCACCGGTTCGTCGTCGGCGGTCAGCGCTTCGTAGACGACGCTGAAGGTGTCGCCGCGGCGCAGCTGGCGGTGGAAGTCGATGTCGGTGGAGAAAATTTCAGTCAGCTGGCCGGCCACGCCATCGGGCAAGCCAGATTCGTCGGTGGCGGCGAACAGCGTGCTGCGGATCGTGCCGCTGGACAGGCGCATCTGGGTGCCGTAGGGCACGGCAGCCGTGCTTGAGGCCCATTGCGCGCCGTCGCGCGTCAGGGTCAGGCGCGTGAAGTGGGTCTTCAGCTGTTCAGGCTTGTTGGACGGGAAACGCGCCACCAGGGTTTGCAACTGGCCGCTGACGTCGAATTGCGCCTGCACCATCTTGCCGCCGCGGCCTGCCAGCAATTGCCGCGCGTTGGCGTCGGTGCGCAGGAACAAGGCTGCGGCGGGGTCACGCACGCCCAGGCGGGTGAGCAAGGCTTCGGCGGTGTCGGTGCCGCGCGTGATGTCGCTGCGGTTGAGCGTGAGGCCTTGGGTGGCCAGCTCGGTGAGCTGCTCGGCCATGCCCTGGGGTTCGACGACCTCGGTGATCAGGCGTTGGGCCACCGGGGTGGTGTCAGCCACCAGAGGGGCAACAGCGACAGCGGTCAGCGCAAAACCGGTCAACGCGACAACGGCTGCAGTGGCCAGCGCCATCCGGTGGCGCTGACCGAAGGCGGCCATCTCTTGCAACAAAGGTTCAGATTTCAAATTCAAAGCCGTGGGTCTGACAGTGTGATCGGGGCCCAGGCGCGAAGGCAGGGACGGGATGGCGGCGGTGCGGTGAGGCTGGCGGCCCGGTGTAGACCGGCGCTCAGCGGGCATCGGACGGAGAGCCGTCCCCTAGAATCTGTGGCTTTGCGGGCCGACATGGCCTGCAATCCGCCGCCGCAATACTTCATGCAGATGGCCTGCCAAGTATAGCCAAGCCCCTGCCCGTAGGGGGCAGCAAAACCCTGAAATGCGACCCATGTCCACGTCCGCAGCGCCGCCAGCTGGCCCCAATTTCCCGGTCACCGACCGCGTGCGCGAAGCGCTGGCGGTTTCTTTGCGCGGATGCGAGGAACTGTTGCCCGAGGCGGAATGGCTGAAGAAGCTGGCCCGCTCTGAGGCCACCGGCATGCCTTTGCGCATCAAGCTGGGTTTGGACCCGACGGCGCCCGACATCCACATCGGCCACACCGTGGTGCTGAACAAGATGCGCCAGTTGCAGGACCTGGGGCACACGGT
>JAYVBO010000660.1:0-2294 GCA_043750435.1 Betaproteobacteria bacterium
CGCCACGGTACTGCCGGCGTGCGGCTGCAAGCGCGCCGTGGCCACGGGTTCGCTGGACAGCACGTGGTTGATGACCAGCGTCAACCGTTCGGCCAACGCCGGCGCCAGCAGGGCCTGAAGACTTTGCAACATCCGTTGATTGTAGGCAGCACCCCCGAGTGGGGCAGCCCGCAGCGCGGCCGACGGCCCTGCAAATTGGGCGAGAATCCCGCGATCAGCGTGGGGCCACTTGGGCCCCAACGCCCCGCTCCAGCACCCGCCAGAGCGGGCAAGCCACTGACCTGAAACGCCTCCGCGACCGCCCCCCGATGTTCGAAGAACGAGGCTACAAAAGAACTTTCTACAGCGCACCCCAGTCGGTGACATCGCTGGTCGCCGCCTTCTTGGAGCCCACCATCACGGTGTTGGTCTTCCTGGCGGTGTCGGCCGTGTTCAACGAGCCCATCGGGCGCTCCGACCTGACGCTGTGCCTGCTGATCTTTGCGTTGACCTTTCCCGGGCGCAACCGCTTCCGCGACCGCCACCTGAATGCGGCCGTCGACATCGTCAGTTCCTGGCTGAGCCTGTTGGCCATCCTGGCCCTGTGCGCCTACGCCACGCGCAGCCTGCACCTGTTCAACATCAGCGTGCTGATGTGGTGGGCCGCCGCCACGCCGGTGCTGCAGTGGATGGGCTACTTCGCCGGGCGCGTGGCGGTGCGCCGCCTGGCCTCTGCACCCGGCAACCGCCGCACCGCCGTGGTGGTGGGCGCCGGCAGCCTGGGTGTGAAGGTGTCGCGGGCCTTTCTATCGCATGACAACCTGGGACTCCTTTTTCTGGGCTATTTCGACGACCGCGCCGACGACCGCGTTGACGAAGACGCCGCCGGCATGCGCCTGGGCAACCTGAAGCAGGTAGCGCCCTTCATCACCGAGCACGGCGTGAACGAGGTCTACATCACGCTGCCGCTGGGCTCGCAACCGCGCATCGTCGAACTGCTGGCCCAGGTGCAGGGCACCACGGCCAGCGTGTTCTTCGTGCCCGACGTGTTCGGCATCAGCATCATCCAGGGCCGCCTGCAGGACATGAACGGCGTGCCGGTGGTGGGCTTGCAGGAAACGCCGTTCACCGGCACCAACCGCCTGGTCAAGCGGGTGTCCGACCTGCTGCTGTCCTTGTTCATCCTGGTGCTGATTTCACCGGTGCTGCTGGTGGTGGCCATCGGCGTGAAGCTCAGTTCGCCGGGACCAGTGATCTTCGCGCAGCGCCGCAATGGCCTGGACGGTGAAGAAATCATCGTCTACAAATTCCGCTCGATGCGCGCGGCCGACGACGGCGCCGTGGTGCCGCAGGCCACCAAAGAAGACCCACGCATCACGCGCTTCGGCTCATTCTTGCGACGCAGTTCCTTGGATGAGTTGCCGCAATTCATCAATGTGTTGCAGGGCCGCATGAGCATCGTGGGGCCGCGGCCCCACGCCGTGGCCCACAACGAGCAGTACCGCCAGCTCATCAAGGCCTATATGGTCCGCCACAAGGTCAAGCCCGGCATCACGGGCTGGGCACAAATCCACGGTTTGCGCGGCGAGACGGACACCATCGACAAGATGCAGGCGCGCGTCGAATACGATCTGGAATACCTGCGGAACTGGTCTCTGGGCCTGGACCTTCAGATCATCGCGCGCACCATCAAACTCGTGTTTTTCGACCGCAACGCCTACTGAACGCAGGAACCCATCCACGTGACGAAGACAACCCGCGAATCCCGGCCGTTAGCCTGCACCGTGAACCTGGCCTTGGCGCTGTTCACAGGCGGCGTGGCCAGCCTGGCGGCCACGCCTGCCGCCGCCGAATCACGCCCCTACTACATCGGTATTTCGGAAAGCATCAGCCGCGACAGCAACCTGCTGCGACTGGGCGACGACCAACAGGCCACCGCCGGCTACAGCCGCGCCGACACCATTTTCAGCACCGCCTTGCAGGCCGGCATCGACCAGCCCTTCGGCCGCCAGCGGTTCAGCGGCAACCTGTCCTTGCGCGACGTGCGCTACAGCGCCAATTCGCAGTTCAACAACCAGGGCTACACCGGCAGCGTGGGTCTGGACTGGTCGACCGCCGAGCGCATCAGCGGCAACCTGTCGGCCAGCGCCAACCGCAGCCTGTCCACCTTCAACAACTACCAAGTCGGCCTGCTGGCCGACAAGAACTACGAGGACACCCAGGGCCTGAACGCCCTGGTCAGCCTGGGTTTGGTCACGCAGTACAGCCTGGAGTTCAGTGCCGCCCATCGCGCCGTTTCCAACACCCTGGACAAC
>JAYVBO010000661.1:0-5350 GCA_043750435.1 Betaproteobacteria bacterium
ACCACCGCGTCGCGGTTTTCCACCGCCAGCTCGATCTGGATGCCCGGGTGGGCGCGCGCGAACGGGCCCAGCAGGTCGGGCAGGAAGTACTCGGTGGTGGTAACGGCGGCCAGCCGCAGTCGGCCGCGCTTCAGGCCCTGCATTTCGGCGATGTCGTCCTCGAAGCGCTGCCAGGCGGCGAACAGCTCGCGCGCCGCCTCGGCCAGGCGTTCACCCTGGGGCGTGGCCACCAGGCCGCGACCTTGCGCCTGCAGCAGCGGCAGGCCGGTAACCGCGGCCAGTTCCTTCATCTGGGTCGACACCGTGGGTTGCGCCAGGTTCAGCGCCAGGGCTGCGCGGCCCACCGCGCCCAGGCGCACCACGGCTTCGAAGCTGCGCAGCTGGACGAGCGTGGCGCGGGGTGCGCGGTCCATACCGGGTGGTGTGGATTGGTTCATTGGTTATTCCGATGTGTTCTATCTGTAAACATCATTTTCAATGATGCGCCCGGAAATGGAAACTCCGCTTCCCATGAGCAAACTTCTCGACCCTTCCATCCTCTTTTTCGTCTTCGGCCTGCTGGCGGGCGCGCTGCGTTCGAACCTGGAGATTCCGCCTGCCATCTCGCGCTTTCTGTCGCTCTACCTGCTGATGGCGCTGGGCCTGAAGGGCGGCTTTGCACTGGCGCAGTCGGGCCTGACCGCCGAGGTGGCGCAGAGCCTGGCCTGCGCGCTGCTGCTGGCGGCGGTGGTGCCGGGCATCGGCTACCTTGTGCTGCGGCGCTGGCTGAACGGCTTCGACGCCGCCGCCGTGGCCGCAACCTACGGGTCGGTCAGCGCCGTTACCTTCATCACCGCCGTGCAGTACACCGAAAGCCACGGCCTGGCGCCGGGTGGCCACATGGCCGCGGCGATGGCGCTGATGGAATCGCCGGCCATCGTCATGGCCGTGGTGCTGGCCAACCGGGTGCGCCACCGCCAGGGCACGGCTGCCCAGGCCACGCCGCTGCGCAAGGTGCTGCATGAATCGCTGACCGACGGCGCGCAACTGCTGCTGTTGGGCGCGATGGTGGTGGGCCTGCTGACGGGCGAGGCCGGTCAGCGTGCCATGCAACCGTTTTCGGTCGACTTGTTCAAAGGCATGCTGGCCTTCTTCCTGCTGGACATGGGCCTGCTGGCGGCGCGCAGTGCGGGGGCCTTGCGCAAGGTGTCGCCGTGGCTGATTGCCTATGCCCTGCTGGGGCCGCTGGTGCACGCCGCGCTGGCCCTGGGGCTGGCCGCAGCGGTGGGCCTGTCGGCGGGCAACGGCGCGCTGCTGATGGTGCTGGCCGCCAGCGCGTCCTACATCGCCGTGCCGGCGGTGCTGCGACAAGCAGTACCTGAGGCGCAACCGGCGCTGTATTTCGGCCTGTCGCTGGGGTTGACCTTTCCCTTCAACATCCTGCTGGGCATACCGCTGTACGCGACCGTGGCGCAGCGGGTGCTGTAGACGCCGTTGCGGCTGGCCGTCAGCCGACGGCGCGCCCGGCCAGCACCGGAATCAGCGCGGCGCGGTAGGCCGCGCTGCCGTGCAGGTCGCTGTTCAGGTCGTCGGCCGGCACCCAAGCGCCGGCCAGGGCGGCGGCGCTGTAGTTGGCTGCCAGCAGGGCTTCCAGGCCACTGGCGCGGAACACGCCGCCAGCGCCGGCGCCGGTCACTGCCACGCGCACACCGGCCGATCCCTTGCTGACGAACACACCCACCAGGCTGAAGCGTGAGGCGGGCTGTTTGAACTTCTGCCAGCCGGCTTGGTCGGGGATGGGGAAGCTGACGGCGGTGACGATTTCGCCTTCATTCAGCGCGGTGGTGAACATGCCGAGGAAGAAGTCGTCGGCGGCGACGTGGCGCTGGTTGGTGTACACCGTGGCGCTTAAGGCCAGCACGGCGGCCGGGTAGCAGGCGGCGGGGTCGTTGTTGGCGAGGCTGCCGCCCAGGGTGCCGCGGTTGCGAACCTGGCGGTCGCCGATGTGGCCGGCCAGGTCGGCCAGCGCGGGTATGGCGGCTTGCACCGCGGCCGACGCGGCCACTTCGGCGTGTGTGCAGCCGGCGCCGATGACGATGGCGTTGCCGTCGCGGCGTATGCCCTTCAATTCGGCAATCGCGGCCAGGTCAACCACGGTGCTGGGTGTGATCAGCCCCAGTTTCATTGACTGCAGCAGCGTCTGGCCGCCGGCCATGTATTTGGCGTCTTCCTCGGCCGCGAATTTCACGGCGTCGGCCAGAGTGTTGGGCGTGGCGTAGGCGAATGCTTGCATGGTGGGTTCCGGGTGTGCTGGCGGCGCAGCCTACAGGGCTGGCTGCCCATTGTGTGGGCTGTGCGGGCTGTGTGGCGCGGGCGGCGGGCTTCAACCGGGCCTCAGCCCGCCTTGGCCTTGCGGAAGGTCCACCACGGCAGCGCGCGAGTCAGTGACAGCACCTCGCCGGGCTGGGCCAGGCTGTAGCCGGGCAGGGCAGCCACGGCCTGTTGCCAGGCGGGGTCTTGCAGCGCGCGGCGCAGGGCCTGCACAGCGGGCAGTTCCAGCGCGTCGGCCAGGCAGACCAGGAAGTAGTCGTCTGCGGCCAGAGGCACGAAGTCCAGGCCGTAGGCGCGGGCAGCGGCTTCGATGGCGATGCCGGTGTCGGCCAAGCCGCCGGCCACGGCTGCGGCGACGGCCGTGTGGCTGTCTTCGGTGCGCGCCACCACGATGCGCGCCGGGTCGATGGCGGCCTGCGCCAACAGGTGGGTGGTCAGCAAGCGGGTGGCCGAACCGGCTTGGCGCTGCGCGAAGCCGGCCCGCTGCGCGGCCACGTCGGCCAGGCCCTTCAGCGCTTGCGGGTTGCCCGCGGGAACCACCAGCCCCTGCGTGCGCCGGGTGCAGCCGATCAGCTTGTGGCGGCCCGGCTTCAGCAGCGGCTTCAGGCTTTGTGCGAAGAGCGCCGCGCCTTCGGTCAGCGGCGGCACGTGGAAGCCGGCCACCGCGCAGCGTCCTTCGGCCAGCGCGCGCAGCGCATCGATGCTGCCGGCGAAGCGCAGGTCGATGTGCAGGCGTTCGGCGTCGCGCGCTGTTTCGCGCAGCGCGGGCAGCGCCAGGTCGTGGCTGGCGTAGACGGTCAGCATCTGCTGGCTGCCATCCAGCGCTTCGGTCAGCACGCGTTCCAGGTCGGCACGCAGGGCCTCGATGTGCGGCGTCATGCGCGCGCGGGCGTGGGTCTCGGCCCACAGCAGGCGCTCGGCAAAGGGCGTCAGCCGCGCGGGGTGGCCCTGTATCCAGCTGACCAAGGGTTCGCCCAGCACCGTTTGCCAGTGCTTCAGCGCGCCCCAGACATGGCGGTAGGAAGCCCCCGTGGCGGTGGCCGCGCGCTGGATGGAGCCGTGTTCGTGCACCGCCGAAAGCAGGTCGAACAGCGGGTTCTGCACGACGGCGCCGCGCTGCCCTTCGGGCTGAAAAGTGTATTGAAGGTGAACGCCGCGGGCTTTCATGCGCCGCGACGATAGCCCACGGCTGCTAGCGCGCCGAGCTGACCTGCACGCCCGCGTTCAGGCCCATCGGGTCTTTGCCGCTGCGGTCTTTCCACAGCGCGTAAGGGGGCAGCGTGCCCAGGCCGTCGTCCAGCGATTCGCCGGGCACGGCGGCGTGCAGCGAGGCGCGGCCGCTGGCGTCTTGCCACTGTGAGTAGTGGGGCAAGTTGCCCAGGCCGCTGTCGAGTTTCTGGCCCGGAACGCCGGGCCCGGACAGGGCCGCGCCGGTGGCTGAGAGACAGGCCAAGGCGCCAAGGGCGCGCAGCAAAGTGATGGTCTTCATGGTGGGTGCCTGGATGCATGCGGGTTGCGCTTCCGGGCGCTGCAAGCTGCTGCAACCCGGGCCTGCACCGGCATCGGCGTCACGCGGGCTGGCTGTAGGCCTAGCCGCCGCCGCGCTGCAGATAGAGGTCGAAATAGCGCAGAAACTCACGCTGTTCGGCGGCCTCCACCGCGTCAAAGACGAAGCGCACCGCCATCCGCGGCATGCGCACCAGGCCGATGGCGCGCGGCGTCAGCACGGTCCAGCTCAGGGTCAACTGCCCCGCTGCTATCTGCACGCGGGCCCGGCCCGGCGCGGTCAGTTGCCACGGTTGCGCGCGCACCGCCCCCGGCAGCCAGCGCAGCCATTCGGTTTCGGTGCAGCCGTACTCGCGTTCGAAGCGTTCGGCGCTCACGCCTGGGCAACCTGGCCCTAGCCGCCCGCAATGGGCGGCCAGATGGCCAGTACATCGGCTTCAAGCAAGGCCCGCGTGGCGCGGTCCTCGGGCGCGATGTAGTGGCCGTTGATCAGCACCAGGTGCACCATCTTCATCGGCAACTGGAAGGGTTCGATGACTTGCGCGATGGTGGCGCCGTCGGCCACGTCCAGCGGCATCTGGTTGCCGTTGCGGTGGGCCAGCGGCAGGTAGTTGGTGAGGCTGGCGTAAAGCTTGAAGGTGATCAGCATCGGGCGGGCGGGTCAGACCAGGGCGTGCGCGTCCTGCGCCTGCGCGCGCGCCAGATAGGCTTCCATCAGCCGTGTCGGGTCGGCCAGCAATTGGTCTTTCCAGGGCCCGAGGCTGATCTGCCCTTCCACCAGCCCGCGCATCACGCCCACGTGGTTGGTCCAGCCGACGCTGTTGCAGCCGATGAGCTTGTCGGCGTCGAATTGCAGACTCAGGTGGCGGCCGGCTGCCAGATCGGTCAGTTCCACATGCTGCCCGCCGGGCACGCCGTCCCACAGGCCGAAGCTGGCGCTGATCAGGCCCAGGGTGTCCAGCACGTTGATCTGCGTCACGCCACGCAGGCTGGTGCGTTGGCCCACCATGTTCAGTGCAGCCACGCGCGCTTGTTCGGCCGCGTTGGGCTGGATGGCGCTGACGATGGTTTTGCCGCTGACTTTGTCGAAGGCTTCGGCGCAGTCGCCAGCGGCATAGATGCCGGGCACATTGGTTTGCAGGTGTTCGTCGGTCAGCACGCCCACCAGGCAGCGCACGCCGCTGTGTTCCAGGAAGCCGATGTTGGGCTTGACGCCGGTGGCGCTGATGACGAGGTCGGCCTCCAGCACCTCGCCGGTGGACAGCTGAACCTGCATCACCGGGCCGCTGCGGTCCACCGCCTGAACGCGGGCGCCGGTGTGCGCCCGGCCATTGGCTACCTGGAAAAGTCGGGCGTGACGTGTCTGCTCGGCGTGCTGACCGATGAACATTTGCAAACCAATGTGCCTGGCATTTATGCCGCAGGCGATTGCGCCGAGGCCTTTGACAAGGTCAGCGGCAAGATGATCGTCAGTGCCATCCAGCCCAATGCCGCCGAGCAGGCGCGCATTGCAGGAGCCAATATGGTCAGCCAT
>JAYVBO010000662.1:0-2292 GCA_043750435.1 Betaproteobacteria bacterium
CCACCCACATGCCGCCGCCCGGGCCGATGAGGTTGTTGGGGCGGTCCAGCCGCGCGATGGTGGCGCGCAGCGAAGCCAGCCGCGAGGCATTGCCGGCGCGGATGACCAGCGAGTTGCTGCGCGAATCGGCGACCACGGTGACACCGCCGCCGCTGGTCGGCGCACCCGGCACCGCCGAAGTCCCGGTGCCGTCGCTGAGCTTCTGCACCAGCGGTGCCAGGTCGGCCGCCACCGCGTGCTGCAGCGACACGATCTCGACATCGGTGCCAGACGGCTGGTCGAGCGCGGCGATGATCTTGGCGATGCGCTGCAGGTTGTCGGCGTAGTCGGTGATGACCAGGGCGTTGTTGCCCGGGTTGGCGTTGATGGTGTTGTTGGCGCTGATCAAAGGGCGCAGCACGGCCACCAGGTTGTTCGGGTTCTCGTAACGCAGCGAAAAGATCTGCGTGATGATCTGGTCGCCGCGTATCGCCACTTCGCCCACCGACACCGTGCTGGTCTGCAGCTTGGCGTCGGATTCCGGTACCACTTTCAGCAAGCCGCCGCTGTCCACCACCGCGAAGCCCAGGCCGCGCAGGGCCGACTGGTAGGACTGCCAGGCGTCGCGCACGCTTTGCGGCTGTTCGCTGTAGACGGTGATGGTGCCCTTGACGCGCGGGTCGACCAGGATGGCGCGGTCGATCATGGCCGCGAAGGCGCGCGTCACGGCCTCGATGTCGGCGTTGACGAAGTTGACGGTGACGGGCGCGCGCGACTTCGAACCGATGGTCTGTGCCGCCGCCGGCAACAGCCCGGCGGGCGCAGCCCCGGCCAGCGCGGCGATGGCCAGCGTCCAGCCTCGAATGGCGGCTGCACGCTTGCGGGCAGGAAGGTGGGCGGCTTGGTGGGTCTTCATGTTCATCCGATGGAAATGACCGAAAGCGCACCCTGGCGCCGGCCGATGATGTTGAGCAGGCCGCCCAGGGCTTCTTCCGAGCCTGGCGCGGCACTGGCCGAGCCGTTGAAGTGCAGCTTGGCGGCCGAGCCGTCCTGCGTCCACTGCCCGTCGCCGGTCAGCTGCAAGGCGCCGCTGCTGGTGCTGAGTTGCAGGCGCGGCAGTTCCTTGCGAGCGGCGTCGCCCGTCAGCTTGAGGCGGTAGCTGCCCAGCACGTCCAGCGCCGACAGGCGTGACGCGATGTTGGCCATTTCCAGGTCGACGCGGCCGCTGAACAACCAGCGGCCCTGGACTTGCTCGATGGTCAGGCCGGGGCTGCTGAGCAGCAGGCTGCCGCTGGGTTGCAGCGTGTTCCACGGTGTGCCCAGCCCGACCAGCCAGGACGCCGGCCACTGGCCCAACGCGCTGCTGGCGCCCGCCGTGCTGGGGCTTGCGGCCGCAGCCGTGAGCAGTTCGACCCGCGTGCGGCCCAGGCCGGGCGACACGCGCAAATGCAGTTCACCGTTGATGCAGCAGTCTTGCCGCGCCCGCAAACCCAGGGCCGCGCCGTCCAAGCCCAAGGTCCAGTTCAAGCGGCCGGGCAAGGCACTGGCGCTGCGGCTGCCGGCCCCGCCGGTCAGCATCAGCACGGCCGAGCCCCGCCACACCGTGCCGCGGGCGTCGGCCAGCACCAGGCGCTGACCGGTGGCGTCGGTGACGGCGGCCGCCAGCCAGGCCGCCGGGGCATAAACCACCGCCACCAGCGCGCTGCCGACCACCGCGCCGGCCACCGCCCAGCGCTTCATGGGCTGCCCCCCAGGCTGAGCACCAAGGTGCCGTTGTAGCCCTGCGGGCCGCGGCTCAAGGTGGCTTCAACTGGACGGGCGCGGGCACCGGCGCGGGCTTCGGCGAGCCAGCCACTGAGCGCGCTGGTGCCCACGCCAGTCAGCGTCAGCACCGCGCGCTCGCCCTGCATGGCCAGCTTGGCCTGGTCGCCCAGGCGCGCGGTGGCGGCCTGCAGCGCGGCGGTGGCCTGGTCCAGCGGCACCGGCGGCGTGGCCCGCAGTTCGGTGGCTTCGGCGGCCAGGCGTTGCATGCCTTGCAATTGCGCGTCGACGGCGTCCAGTTGGGCCGGTGCGCTGGCCAGCGTGCGCCAGGCCGGCTGCACGGCCCAGACCCACAGGAGGAACAAACCCAACACGGCGCCAGCCAAGGCCGCAGCACGGCGGTCGCGCAGCGACAGGCCCGTCCAGGCACTGCGCAGCGGCGCCAGCGCCGACTGCAGTGGCGTCGCCGTTTGCTTGTCGTCATCCATCACGCAGCCTCCCGCGTGGTGATGCGGCTGACCGTGAAGCGGCCTTCGCTGTATTCGGCGCTGT
>JAYVBO010000663.1:0-2290 GCA_043750435.1 Betaproteobacteria bacterium
TCGCGCGCCACCAGTTCGTCGTGGCTGCCGATGTCGACGATCTGCCCGCCGTCCAGCACCACGATGCGGTCGGCCTTCAGCACGGTGACCAGGCGGTGGGCGATGACCAGTGTGGTGCGGCCCGCCATCGCCGCTTCCAGCGCAGCCTGCACCATGCGTTCGCTTTCGGCATCCAGCGCGCTGGTGGCTTCGTCCAGCAGCAGCAGCGGCGGGTTCTTCAGCATGGCCCGCGCAATGCTGATGCGCTGGCGCTGGCCGCCGCTCAGGCGCACGCCGCGTTCACCCAGGTAGGTGGCGTAGCCCTCAGGCAGGGCGGTGATGAAGTCGTGGGCGTAGGCGGCCTTGGCGGCGGCTATGACCTCGGCGTCGGTGGCTTCGGGGCAGCCGTAGCGGATGTTTTCCAGTGCGCTGGTGCTGAACACCGTGCTGTCTTGCGGCACGATGCCCACGCGGCTGCGCAGATCGGCCAGCGCCAGCTCGGGCAGCGGCACGCCATCCAGCGTGATCTGCCCCTGTTGCACGTCGTAGTAGCGCAGCAGCAGCTGGAAGACCGTGCTCTTGCCGGCGCCGCTGGGGCCGACCAGGGCCACGGTTTCGCCGGGCCGCACGTTGAGGGTGAAGTCGCGCAAGGCGGCCTGCAACGGGCGCGACGGGTAGTGGAAGCCCACACCCCGCAGGCTGACCGCTGAGCCGCCCTGCACCGCCGGCAGCGTGCGCGGCGCGGCGGGTTCGGCCACTGGGGACTGCGCGGCCAGCAGTTCCATCAAGCGCTCGGTGGCGCCGGCCGCGCGCAGCAGGTCGCCGTAGACCTCGGACAGCACCGCCACCGCACCGACGAAGATGATGACGAAGACCACCGTCTGCCCCAGGTGCCCGGCGCTGATGGTGCCGGCCAGCACCGCCTGCGTGCCCAGGTACAGGCCCCACAGCAGCGCGCCGAAAGTGGCGGTGATCATGAAGGCCACCAGGAAGGCCCGCACGCGGCTGCGGTTGCGGGCGGTTTCAAAAGCCGCCTCGGTGCTGAGGTCGAAGCGCGCCGCTTCGCGGCTTTCCTGCCCGTAGCTTTGCACCACGGGGATCTCGCTCAGCACCTCGGCGGCGATGGCACTGCTGTCGGCCACACGGTCTTGGCTGGCACGGCTGAGCTTGCGCACGCGGCGGCCAAAGTACAGGCTGGGCAGCACCACCACCACCAAAATGCCCAGCACCTGCATCATCACCCAGGGGTTGGTGATGACCAGGGCTGCCAGGGCGCCCATGCCCATCACGGCATTGCGCAGGCCCATGCTGAGGCTGCTGCCGACGACGGTTTGCACCAGCGTGGTGTCGGTGGTCAGGCGGCTCAGCACCTCACCGGTCTTGGTGCTTTCGAAGAATTCAGGGCTTTGCCGCAGCACGTGGGCGTAGACGGCATTGCGCAGGTCGGCGGTGATGCGTTCACCCAGCCAGCTGACGGTGTAGAAGCGCGCTGCCGAAAAGCAGCCCAGGGCCGCCGCCACACCGAACAGCGCCAGGAAGTGCTCGCGCAACTGCATCACCCGGGCGCCCGGTTCGGCGGCGATCAAGCCCTGGTCGATCAGCGTTTTCAGCGCCAGCGGGAAGGCCAGCGTGCTCAGCGCGGCCATCACCAGGAACAGGCCGGCGAGGGCGACGACGCCCCGGTAAGGGCGGATAAAAGGCAGCAGACCCGACAGCGAACGAGGGGACTTGCCGGTAGCGCGATTCGATTCTTCTTTGGCCATGCTTGAGTCTATGCGGCGGCCTGCGGCGGGCCCTGCGGCGCCACGCCACCGGCCGTCTTGATGCTTCGGTCACACCCCCCGCGATCGAATGGCGCTTCAGTTGGGCGTGTTTGTGGTCGAATAAGGCGTGAACTGCAGCGCGCAATGAATCCAGCCCAGCCTCCTTCCAACATCCTGCCCACAGCTTCTTCGGCGTCGCCCTTGATGCCGTCCGCGCCGGCCATGCCGGCTGCGGGCGCGGCCAGCGCGTCCAGCGGCCTGTTCGGTCTGGGCTTCGCGGCAGTGGCCGTCGCAGCCGCTAGCGCCTACGGACTGACGCAGGTGCTGGATGCAGGCTTGGCCTGGGTCGCGCCCGTGTCCGCTGCAGCAGGCGTGCTGGTGGGTGTGTTGCCCCTGAATCTGCTGCGGCTGGGCCGCGCCCGCGTTGCGCAGGCGGCCGCTGAACGCGCCAGCCCTGCCGCTTCGGCCGGCATGGCGCGGCCGCTGTTCCTGGACCTGGCCCAACGCGAATGGTCACGGGCCCGCCGCTACGGCAGTGGCGCCGCGCT
>JAYVBO010000664.1:0-12305 GCA_043750435.1 Betaproteobacteria bacterium
CGGCTGCTCGCGCGCCTGCACCGTGGCGCTGCAGGCCGCGGGCAAGGCCAGCTACCTGTTCGGCGAGTTGCCGCCTGACGCCGAGACGGCCGCACAGGTGCTGGCCTGCGCCCAACGGCATGCCATCAGCACCGACGGCCAGCTCGGCCGCGCGGCGCGGCCCGAGCGGCTGCGCAACGGCATCCTGGCGCGGCTGCCAGCCCTGGCCCGACCGGATTGAACGGGGGCCCCAGCGTGCTGACGGCGAGCGCTGCACTGCCCCTGGCACTGGGGCTCGCCTGGGCGCTGGACATCACCTTCGGCGAACCGCGCAATGCCTGGCATCCCGTCGCCTGGCTGGGGCGCGCGCTCGCGCCGCTGGGCGAATGGCTGTGCCGCTTGCCCCCTGCGATTGCCCTCGCCGGCGGCGCCTTGGCATGGATCGGCGGTGCCGGCTTGCTGGCGTTGGGCGCGGCGTGGCTGCAAAGCAGCCTGCTCGGGCTGGCGCTGCCCTGGGCCGCGCTGGGACTGGCCCTGCTGCTCAAGCCCTGCTTCGCCTGGCGCATGCTGAGCGACGAGGTGCGGGCTGTGGACGCGGCCCTGGCCGAGAGCCTGGCGGCTGGGCGCGAGCGCGTCGCGCGGCTGTGCAGCCGTGACGTGCGCACGATGGACGCCGACGAGGTGCGCGAGACGGCCATCGAGACCCTGGCCGAGAACCTCAACGACTCGGTGGTGGCGCCGCTGTTATGGTTCGCGCTGGCCGGCCTGCCGGGCGCGGTGGTCTATCGCTTCGCGAACACCGCAGACGCGATGTGGGGCTACCGCGGCCGGTACGAGTGGGCCGGCAAGTGGGCGGCGCGCGCCGATGACGTGCTGTCCTGGCTGCCCGCACGGCTGACGGCGGCGCTGCTGACACCCGTCACGGCTGCGGCCTGGCGCGTGCTGGCGCAAGAGGCCTCGCGCACGCCTTCGCCCAACGGCGGCTGGCCGATGGGCGCGATGGCCCTGCGGCTCGGCGTGCGCCTGCGCAAGCCCGGCGTCTACGCGTTGAATGCCGGCGCGCCGTCACCCCAAGCCGCGGACCTGCAGCGCGCGCAGCGCCACGCCGGCCGCGCGGCATGGCTGGCGGCAGGCCTCGCCGGCCTGGCCTGCACCCTGGGAAGCCCGTGGAGGCTGGGGGCGTGATGCGCGTCCACGGCGGGCCCGACGCGGCGGGGCCGGTGCGCTGGGATTTCTCCACCAACATCAACGCCGCGGGACCCTGCCCGCAGGCCCTGCAGGCCGTGGCGCAGGCCGACGTCAGCCGCTACCCGGACCCGCGCTACACGGCGCTGCGCGAGCGCCTGGCGGCCTGGCATGGCGTCAGCCCGACCCGCGTGCTGTTCGCGGCCAGCGCCAGCGAGTTCATCCAGCGCGTCACCGCGGTCGGCCAGCGCCTGGCACCGGGGCCGGTGGCACTGCCGGCGCTGGCTTACGGCGACTACGCCACCGCGGCGCTGGCCTGTGGGCGACGCGTCTTGATCGACGGCGATTCCTCAGCCGCGGCGGCCACGATGCGCTGGTGCGCCAACCCGGGCAGTCCGCTGGGCCAATGTTCGCAGCCGCCGGCCGACCCCGGGGCGGTCCCGGCGGTGTTGGATGCCGCCTACGAGCCGCTGCGCCTGGATGGCGGTGCGGGCTGGTCGCGGGCTGTGCGAGACGCCGTGTTCCAGCTGCACACGCCGAACAAGGCGTTGGGCCTGCCGGGCGTGCGCGGCGCCTACGCCATCGCGCCGGCACAGGCCGACTGGCCGGTTGCTGCCTGGTGCGCAGCGCTGGAACAGGCCGAACCCTCGTGGCCGCTGGGTGCCCACGCGGTGGCGTTGCTGGACGCGTGGCCGCAGCCCGCGACACAGGATTGGCTGGCCACCGCGCGACACACCTTGGCCGGCTGGACCGCTCTGCTGCGCGACGGCCTGGCCGAGCTCGGCCTGCAGCCGCAGCACAGCGTCACGCCCTTCCTGTGCGCCCTGCGACCACCTGCGGCCACGGACGCCTGGCTGCGTGCGCAGGGCCTGAAGGTCCGCGACACGGCATCCTTCGGCCTGCCGGGCCGGATGCGTGTGTCGGCCCAGCCGCCAGCGGCCACCCAGGACTTGCTGGCGGCGTTGAGGTCGCAAACCGTGGACCGCATTTTCTTTTCTCCCGACCCGGAGCGACCAGCATGACTCCCGACATTCCTGACATCCCCGAACTCGACGATCCGGCACTGGACGCCGCCCTGCAGCGGCGCATCGACGGCAAGACCAAGCCGCTGGGCGCGCTGGGCCGGCTGGAAACGTTGGGGCCGTAGCTTGGGCGCATTCTGGGCAGCGAAACGCCGCAGCTGCGGCTGCCACAGCTGGTGGTCTTCGCCGCCGACCACGGCCTGGCCGCGCACGGCGTCTCGGCCTATCCCAGCGACGTGACCTGGCAGATGGTCGAGAACTTCCTCGCCGGCGGTGCCGCGGTCAGCGTGCTGGCACGCCAGAACGGACTCGCGCTGACCGTCGTCGACGCTGGTGTGCGGCATGACTTCGCACCACGGGCCTGTCTGCTGCTTTGCAAGGTGGCGCCGGGCAGCGCCGACGCGCTGGCCGGACCGGCGATGACTTCCGCGCAATGCGCCCAGGCGCTGGCCGCCGGCCGCGACGTGGTGAAAGGTCTGCCCGGCAACGCGCTGCTGCTGGGCGAGATGGGCATCGGCAACACCTCGGCCGCGGCCTTGCTGCTGGCTCGGCTGGCGGGTGCGCCCATCGAGGACTGCTGCGGCCGCGGCACAGGGCTGGATGACGCCGGCCTGGCGCGCAAGCAAGCCGTGCTGCGCCACGTGCTGGCGCGCCACGCCGACGCCATCACGCCGCTGCAGGCGCTGGCCGTGCTGGGCGGCCTGGAGATCGCGATGCTGTGCGGCGCCGTGCTGCAGGCCGCTCTGGAGCGCCGGGTCATCGTCGTCGACGGTTTCATCGCCAGCAGCGCGGTACTGGTGGCGGCGCGGCTGCAGCCGGCCGTGCTGTCGCGCTGCGTCTTCGCGCACTGCTCCGACGAGGCCGGGCACGGCTTGATGCTGCGGGCGCTGGGCGCCACGCCGCTGCTGCAACTGGGCCTGCGCCTGGGCGAGGGTTCGGGCGCGGCGCTGGCCTGGCCGCTGCTGGTCTCGGCCTGCCGCGTGCTGCAGGAAATGGCCAGTTTCGAGTCGGCCGGCGTCAGCACGCGCAGCGAAGCGCCATGAGCCGCGCAGTGCCATGACGGGCGCGCCACTGCGGCTGCTGGTGCACGAGGGTCGGCTGGTCTGCATCGCGCTGCAGTTCCTGACCCGCGTGCCGGTGCCGCGCGCCGTCGGCTTCGAGCCGGCCTGGCTGCAGGCCTGCCTGCGCCACTTCCCGCTGGTCGGCGCCTTCGTCGGCGCCTTCGCCGCCGGCGTGCTATGGGCGGGGCTGCAGCTCTGGCCGCCCGCGGTGGCGGCCACGCTCAGCCTGGTGGCCACCGTGTGGCTGACCGGCGCCTTCCACGAGGACGGCCTGGCCGACACCTGCGACGGCCTGGGCGGCGCGGTGAGCCGCGAACGCGCGCTGGCGATCATGAAGGACTCGCGCATCGGCAGCTATGGCGCGGTGGCGCTGGTGCTGGCGCTGGGGCTGAAGATCGCGGTCGTGGCCGCGCTCGCCACCCAGCCGCCCCATGCCGCCGCTGCACTGCTGTGGATGCACGCCGCCTCGCGCGCTGCGCCGGTGGCGCTGGTGTGGCGGCTGGCCTATGCAGGCGACGCTGAGCATGCGAAGGCCAAACCGCTGGCGATGCAAACCGATGCTGCCGAGCTGTTCGTCGCGCTGGGTTGGGTCGTCCTGCTCACTGCCGGCCTGCTGGCGCTGGCGCCCGTGATCGCCCCCACGCTGGCGCCCAGCCTGCCGGCCGCGCTGGGCGCGGCTGCCGCTGCCGGTGTGCTGGCAACCGGCTTGTGCGCGCGCTGGCTGCGCCGCCGCCTGGGCGGCTTCACCGGCGACACGCTGGGCGCCACGCAGCAGATCGTCGAGCTGGCCGGCCTGCTGGCCTGGCTGGCCGTGGCAGCGCGATGAGCGGGCACGGCGCGTCCGGCACGACAGCGCTCTGGGTGTGGCGCCACCCGCGGCCACAGGGGGCCGCGGGCCGCTGCATCGGACGCACTGACCTGGCCGTCGACCCGCGCCGCGCGAAGCGATTGGCCCACCGCATCCGCCAGGCCGCACGCCGCCAGGGCCTGCCGCGCGTCGTGCTGACCTCGCCACTGCGTCGCTGTGCCGACGTGGGCCGCTGGCTACGTCGCTGGGGCTGGCAGCACCGCGTCGACGCCGCGCTGCAGGAGATGGACTTCGCCACTTGGGACGGCCAGCGCTGGGCGACGCTGCCGCAGGCCGCGGTCGATGCTTGGTGCGACGACTTCTTGAAGCACCGCCCGGGCGGCGGCGAGAGCCTGCAGGCCCTGTTCGACCGTGTGGTGGCATGGCGGCCACAGGCTGCAGCACAGGTGCTGGTCGGTCACGCCGGCTGGATGCTGGCGCGGCGCTGGCTTGCCGATGGCCGGCCCCTGCCATGCCATGCCGCCGACTGGCCTGCGCCACCCGCCTACGGTGCGTGCTGGTCGCTGCCCGCGAGGGTCGCCGCATGACGCTGCCCGCGGAGGGCGCCAAGGGCCGTGCCCGCATGGCCTGGGGCACCAGCAGCGGCGCCGGCAAGAGCCTGCTCGCGACGGCGCTGTGCCGCTGGGCGGCGCAGCGTGGCATCGACGTCGCGCCCTACAAGGCGCAGAACATGAGCGACAACGCCCGCGTCGCGCCGGGCCCGGGCGGGGGATGGGGCGAGATCGGCGCGGCGCAATACTTTCAAGGTCTGGCCGCGCGCGTGCAACCCAGCGTCGACATGAACCCGGTGCTGCTCAAGCCCGAGGGCGACACCGCCAGCCAGGTGGTGTGCCAGGGCCAGGTCGACGAGGCGCTGTCACGCCTGCCCTGGCGCGAGCGCAGCCGCCACTTGGCCGTGGCGGCGCGCGAGAGCTTCCTGCGCCTGCGCCAGCGCCACGAGCTGCTGGTCATCGAAGGCGCGGGCTCGCCTGCCGAGATCAACCTGGCGCCCCAGGACTACGTCAACCTCGAGACCGCGCGCTGGGCCCGCGACAGCGGCCGCCTGCGCAGCCTGCTGGTCACCGACATCGACCGCGGGGGCGCCTTCGCTCACCTGCATGGCACCTGCGTCTTGCTGCCGGACGATCTGCGTCCCAGCCTCGCCGGCTTCGTGCTGAACAAGTTCCGCGGCGACGCCGCCCTGCTCGCCCCCGGGCCGCAGATGCTGCAGCAACTGACGGGCGTGCCGACGGTCGCCGTGCTGCCGATGCGCCGCGACCATGGCCTGCCCGAGGAAGACGGTATCTTCGAGGCGGGCTTCGACGCCGCCGCGGCCGGCGGCCTGAACGTGGCGGTCGTGGCCTACCCGCGCATCAGCAACCTCGACGAATTCCAGCCGCTGAAGCAGGTCCGCGGGCTGCGGCTGTGCTGGGCGCGCAGTGCCGCGGCACTGGCGGGCGCCGACTGGATCGTGCTGCCCGGCTCCAAGCAGGTCAGCGGCGACCTCGACTGGCTGCGCCAGCAAGGCCTGGACGTAGAGATCGCCCGCCACGCCGCCGCCGGCAAGCGCGTGCTCGGCATCTGCGGCGGCCTGCAGATGTTGGGGCGCCTGCTCAGTGACCCGCAGGGCATCGACGGCCCCGCGCGCGACAGCCAGCCCGGTCTCGGGCTGCTGCCGCTGCATACCCGCTATGCCGCACCCAAGCGCGTGCTGCCCGTGCGGGCCCGCTTCGGTGCGCTGGCGGCGCCCTGGCAGGCCTTGTCGGGCATCGAGGCGCCGGCCTACGAAATTCGCACCGGCATCACCGAGGCGGTGCCGGACGCAGGCGCGCGGGCTGTGCTGCACGACGAACAGGGGGCCGCCATCGGCTGGCAGCAGGGCCCGACCCTGGGCGTTTATGCCCACGGCCTGTTCGAGTCGAGCACCGTGGTGCGTGCGCTCTTCGGGACCGAAGCCACCACGCTCGACGCCGCGTTCGATGGTCTGGCCGAACTGATCGACCGGCACTTCGAACCTGGGGCCCTGGACAGCCTGATGCGTGGCTGAGCGCGAGGGCAAGTTGTTTCGAATGTGCAGCCTGCCGCGAGGCGAGATTCCAGGAAGCTGTCTGTCGCCACCGTCAGGTCATGGCCGGGACTACCTGTTCGCGGCCAGGGCCGGCAGCAGACATTCGAGCTGACCTGGGCTGAACGGCCGGTCCCCTAGGCGGCGACCTCACCTTGTCGACCCTGTCCGGGCATCCCGGCCGCAGGATTCACGCCGCCAAAGCTGACGTTCAACGCATCAATCCAATGCGCCTTCGCAAAACGCGCAACAATACGGACGCTCCGGGGTGCACACGTCAGCGTGCTGAGATTCAAACCCGCGAACTTGATCCGGTTTATGCCGGCGTAAGAAGAGCAAGCGCTGTCGGTCCACTTTGGCTGCAGCGGCACGTCCTTCGGAGCATTGCTTGTCATGCATGTCTGGAGGACCGATGAACCGCCCGATCACCGCAACGGCTGCTGCCGTCCCGACGCCCGCTGAGCAGTACCCACGGCTGCTCTCGATCGCCGGTTCCGATTCCGGTGGCGGCGCCGGCGTGCAGGCCGACCTGAAGACCTTCGCCGCGCTGGGCTGCTTCGGCACCACCGCCATCACGGCGCTGACGGCGCAGAACACCACCGGCGTGCGCGCCATCCACGCCGTGCCGCTGGACATGCTGGCCGCGCAGATCGACGCGGTGGTCGAGGACATCGGCGTCGACGCGGTGAAGATCGGCATGCTGCATTCGGCACCCACCATCGAGACCGTGGCGGCGGCGCTCGACCGCCACCACCTGCACCGCGTCGTGCTGGACCCGGTCATGGTGGCAACCAGCGGCGCCGCGCTGATCGACCCGTCGGCGATCGACGCGCTGGTGCGCCTGCTGTTCCCGCGCGCGCTGCTGGTCACCCCCAACCTCGACGAAGCGGCGATGTTGGTCGGCCGACCGCTGCACACCGAGGCCGACATGGCCGCCGCCGCCGCGCAGTTGCTGGCGATGGGCGCGCGGGCCGTGTTGCTGAAGGGCGGCCACCTGGCCGGCGACACCGTGGCCGACCTGCTGCTGCGGGCGGACCGGCCGCCGCTGTGGCTGCGCGGGCCGCGCATCGCCACGCCGAACACGCACGGCACCGGTTGCACCCTGTCCAGCGCCATCGCTTCCCATCTGGCCCTGGGTGCCGATCTGCCGCAGGCGGTGCAGCAGGCGCGCGACTTCGTGCGCGGCGCGCTGGCCGCCGGTGCCGGCGTGCGCACTGGCGCCGGCAGCGGCCCCTTGAACCACGGCTTCGCACCCCAGCCGATGTGGCTGCGGCCGTTGTGATGCACGGCAGCCAGGGCATCCCGCCATGAAACCGACCCTGACGCCGGCGGTGCAGGCCGTGGTGAACCGCCTGCTGGCCTTCGTGGCCCAGGACGGCTGCAGCGACGCCGAATTCGACGACCTGGCCGCCAGCCTGTTCGCGTTCCAGTACGCGCACAACGAGCCCTACCGGCGCTTCTGCCAGCGCCGGGGCGTGACGCCCCGCCGCGTGACGGGCTGGCGCCAGGTGCCGGCGGTGCCCATCAGCGCCTTCAAGGACGCCACGCTCAGCAGCGTGCCGCCCGAGAACTGCGAGCGCGTGTTCATGACCAGCGGCACCAGCCGCGGCGAGGTCAAGGGCCGCAACCACCACCCGACCATCGCGGTGTGGGACCTGTCGATGCGGCGGCACTTCCAACAGCGCTTCATGCAAGGCAGTGGCCCGCTGCCGATGCTGCTGCTGTTCCCCGACGAGCAGCAGTTGCCGAACTCGTCGCTGGCGCGCTACCTGTCGCTGGCCGCGCGCTGTCACGGCACACCCGACAGCCGCTCCTACATCGACCCGCAGGGTTTGGACGTCGACGGCCTGCGCGCCGCGCTGGACCGCGCTGTGGCGCAGGCGCAGCCGGTAGCGCTGATGGGTGCCAGCTTCAGCGTCGTGCACCTGCTGGACGCGCTGCGCGAGCAGGGCCTGCGTTACACCCTGCCCGCGGGCAGCCGCATCCTCGACACCGGCGGCTACAAGGGCCAGGCCCGCGAGCTGCCGCTGGACGCCTTCTACGACGCGCTGGCCGAGACCTTCGGCGTGCCACGCAACCACTGCATCAACATGTATGGCATGACCGAGTTGAGCTCGCAGTTCTACGACGCGGGCAACGCGGTTGTGCCATCGGTCAAGCGCGCACCGCACTGGGTGCGCAGCCGCGTGCTCGACCCGCTGAGCGGCCAGGAACTGCTGCAGGGTGAACGCGGCGTGTTGGCGCACTGCGACCTGGCCAATTTCAACTCGGCCATTGCCATCCTCACCGAAGACATTGGCGTGGCGATCGACGACACGCAAGGCCCGGGCTTCCTGCTGCTGGGCCGCGCCGAAGGCGCCGCCGCCAAGGGCTGCTCGCTGGCGGTGCAGGAATTCCTGGACGCGACACGGTCATGAGCACCGCCTGGCGCGCC
This sequence comes from Betaproteobacteria bacterium, assembly GCA_043750435.1. Taxonomy (GTDB): domain Bacteria; phylum Pseudomonadota; class Gammaproteobacteria; order Burkholderiales; family Burkholderiaceae_C; genus Rubrivivax. Next base: position 8,594 of record JAYVBO010000664.1, read on the forward strand.
GGTCACCTGCCCGGGCTGGACCCGGCGGCCGTGCAGTGGCACACGCTGCGCTACGCGGCGCAAGGCGGCCGGCTCGACGTCGAGGTGCCGCTGCTGAGCGATGCGCAGATGCAGGCCTTGGCGGCGCGGGTCCGCGCGGCCGCGCAGCAGGTGCTGCAGCGCATGCCGGTCGACGCCGTCATCGACCTCATAGCCCGCGCCGTGGCGCGCCTGCTGGACGCACAGGACCCGGTGCGGCGCGAACTCGATGCGCTGCTGCCCATCGTCACCGGCTTCGACCCCGAGATGGTGCGGCTGGGCCTGACCGCCTACCTGCAGACCTTCCGCGCCCAGCAGCTGCAGCGCTTCGTGGCGCAGGACTTCGCCAACCCCAAGGTGCTGGACAGCTTCCAGCCCGCCGTCAAGGGCGGCGCCGTGCGCGCCTTCGGGCCGGGCCTGCTGGCCCACGTCTGGGCCGGCAACGTGCCCGGCCTGCCGTTGTGGAGCCTGGCCTGCGGGCTGCTGGTCAAGGCCGGCAACATCGGCAAGCTGCCCAGCGCCGAACCGGTCTTCGCGACGGTCTTCGCCCGCCTGCTGGCCGAGCTGCACCCGCCGCTGGCCGGCTGCCTGGCCGTGGTGTGGTGGCAGGGCGGCCAGCCCGGGCCCACCGCTGCGCTGTACCGCGCATCGGACACCGTGCTGGCCTACGGCGGCAACGCCGCGCTGCGCGCGGTGCGCGAGCAGGTGCCGGCCACCACGCGCTTCATAGCCTACGGCCACAAGCTGGGCCTGACCCTGGTCGGCCGGCCCGCGCTGGACCGCCAGCGCGGGCCCGCCGCCGCGCGGCGGGCGGCGCTGGACATCGTGCGCTGGGACCAGCAAGGCTGCTACTCGTCGCACGCCGTCTACGTCGAACGCGGCGGGGCGCTGTCGCCGCGCGACTTCGCGCAGCACCTGGCCGCCGAGCTGGCCAACCTGGGCCACCGCCACCCGCGCCGCGCGCTGGCGCTGGACGAAGCTGAAGCCGTCGCCGCCTGGCGCCGGGCGGCCGAGTGGCGCGCGCTGGGCGGCGCGACGGACGGCCCGGATGGCAGCGCCGGCCACGAACTGCTGGGCGACGCTGCCGCGCCCTGGTCGCTGGCCTACAGCGATCAGCCACAACCGCTGGCCCCCACGGCCGGCCAGCGCTGCGTGCAGGTCAGCGCGGTCGATGCGCTGGACGCGGTGCTGCCGCTGCTGGCGCCGCACGCCGCCTTCCTGCAGACGGTCGGACTGGCGACGACGCCGGCCGAGTTGTACCGCCTCGGCGAAGCGCTGGGCCGCGTCGGCGTGACCCGCATCGCGCCGCTGGGCGGCATGACGCAGCCCGAGGCCGGCTGGCACCACGACGGCCGCTTCAACCTGGCCGACCTGGTCCGCATGGTCGAGATAGAACAGGCCGCCGAGCGCGCCGCCGACGCCCTGGCGCCCTATGCGCAGGAGTCCAGCGCATGAGCTTCCTGAGCCTGCGCGGCGTGCGTTTCGCCTACCCCGGCCAGGTGCCGGTGGTCGAAGGCCTCGACCTCGAACTGGCGGCCGGCGAGATCCACTGCCTGGTCGGCCGCAGCGGCTGCGGCAAGACCACGCTCTTGAAGCTGGCGGCCGGGCTGCTGCAGCCGACCGCCGGCACGGTTGCCGTGCGCGGCGCGCCACTGGTCGACCGCCGCAGCGTCGGCTTCGTGTTCCAACAGCCGACGCTGCTGGACTGGCTGAGCGTGCGCGACAACGTGCTGCTGCCGGTCACGCTGCAGCGCGCACCCAACGCCACCGACGTGCAGGCCGCCGACGCGCTGCTCGGCCAGCTCGGTCTGGCGGGATTCGGCCTGCGCCATCCGCGCCAGCTCTCGGGCGGCCAGCAAAGCCGGGTCGCGCTGGCGCGTGCGCTGCTGCTGCAGCCACCGCTGTTGCTGCTGGACGAGCCCTTCGCGGCGCTGGACGCCTTGACCCGCGAAGACCTGCAGCGCGACTTGCTGCGGCTGTGTCGCGCGCAGGGCGTCACCGCGCTGTTCGTGACCCACGACATCGCCGAGGCGGTGTTCCTCGGCGACCGCGTCTCGGTGCTGGCGGCGGGCCGCCTGGTGCACAGCCTTGTCGTGCCGCCGGTCATAGCGCGCGACACGCCGGCCTTCGGCGCCTGCTGCGCGGCGCTGCGAACTGCGCTGGGGCCGGGGTTGGACATGAAGGGGGTGCCCGCATGAGCCACCGCGAGCGGGCCGCGGCCCTGCTGCTGCTCGGGCTGTTGATCGGCGGCTGGGAAATCGCCGCACGCGGGCTCGGCCTGTCGGCCCTGGTGCTGCCCCCGCCCAGCCGCGTGGCGCAGTCGCTGTGGCAGGGGCTGGCCAGCGGTTACCTGTGGCCGCACCTGGGTGCGACCGCCCTCGAACTGCTGCTGGGGTTGGCGGCCGGCTGCACGGTCGGTTTCGGCGCCGGCGTACTGCTGGCCGAAGTGCCCGCGCTGCACCGGCAGCTGATGCCCTACGTGGTGGTCAGCCAGGTGGTGCCCAAGCTGGCGCTGATGCCGCTGTTCATCGTCTGGTTCGGTTTCGGCCTGGCGCCCACCGTGGTCATCACCGCGTTGATCTGTTTCTTCCCTTTGCTGGAAACCACGCTGACCGGCCTGGCCCAGGTGCCGCCGGCGCAGCTGGAGCTGTTCCGCATGCTCGGCGCCACCCGCTGGCAGACCCTGCTGCGACTCAAGCTGCCCAGCGGCCTGCCCGCCGTGCTGGCCGGCCTGCGCGTGGCCGTGGTGCTGGCGTTGGTGGGCGTGGTGGTGGGCGAGTTCATCGGGGCCAGCCGCGGGCTGGGCGCGCTGGTCATCGCCGCGCAAGGCAGCATGGACACGCCGTTGATGTTCGCGGTGCTGGCGCTGGTCTCGCTGCTGGGGCTGCTGCTGTACCGGCTGGCGCTGGCCCTCGAGCGCCGGCTGCTGCGCCGCCACACCCAAGGCTGACCGCAGGCCTGACCTGCGCCTGCCAAACCCCATCCGATTCGCCACCCGACCCGCAACCCGATCCCCAACCCCGACCCCAACATGACGCTGCACCCGAACCGCCGCCACCTGCTCGCCGCCGCCTGCGCCGCACTGCCTGCCTTTTCCTGGGCCCAGGCCGCAACCGCGCCGGAAACCTTCACGGTCGCCGGCTGGAGCAAGCCCATCACCGAAGTCACGCCGCTGCTGATCGACGAGGACAAGGGCTACTACCGCGCGCAAGGCCTGGCGCTGGCCAACCTGCCCGGCGCCGGCGGTGGCGACGCCATCCGCAACCTGCTGTCCGGCCAGGCCGACATCGCCTTCACCGACCCGGGCTCGCTGTTCGCAGCGCTGGACAAGGGCGAGCGCCTGCGCGCGGTCTACGACATCTATCCGCAAAACGTCTTCAACGTGGTGTCGCTGCGCAAGAGCGGCATCCGCAAGCCCGCTGACCTGAAGGGCAAGAAGATCGGCGTCTACAGCCTGGCCAGCGGCACGCGGCAGGCCTTGCAGGTGCTGCTGCACCAGGCCGGCCTGTCCGAGGCCGATGTGACCGTGGTCGTCACCGGGCTGCTGAACTTCGCCCCGCTGCTGCAGGGCCAGGTCGACGCCACGGCGGCCACCGACACCGGCCTGGCCATTGGCCGCCGCCGCGGCCTGGGCGAGGTCGACGTGATGGAGGTCGGGCAGTTCCTCAACGTCTCCAGCGATCTCTTCGTGGTG
>JAYVBO010000665.1:0-12279 GCA_043750435.1 Betaproteobacteria bacterium
CGCGCCGACGAGGTGGCCTTCGTGCCGCATCTGTCCGTCAGCATCGGCGTGCGGCTGGCCTTGGTCAGCGTCGGCGTGCTGATTTACTTCATCCACCACATCTCGGTCTCGATCCAGGCCGACGAGGTCGTGGCACGGGTCGGCAGGGAACCGGAAGACGGCATCGACAGGCAGTTCCCCAGCCACCTGGGCCAGCCCGTATCCGCAAGCTTGAGCGCGCCCGATCAAGCCGACCTGCCGGCGTCCTTTGCGCATGAGGCCCGCCCCGTGGGCGCTGCTGCGGACGGCTATCTGCAATTCATCGATGCCGACGGCCTGATGGACCTGACCTGCCAGGAAGATCTGCTCCTGTGCCTGGAACGAACCGCCGCACAAGATGTCGAGTTCTCGTTCCACCAGCTGGTCGAGATCGCGGTGCGCGCGCTGTCACCGGGCATCAACGACCCGTTCACCGCGATCGCCTGTGTGGTTCGAGCCCGACGCCGAAGAAGAAGATCGCCATCAGGCCGTCGTTGATCCTATGGCGCAGGTCCTGGCGCAGCACGTGTTCGCCAAGTGAGATGCCCACCGGGAAGTCCTGCATCTGCGCATAGCTTTCGGCCCAGGGCGAGTTGGCCCAGACCAGCGCCAGGACGGCGCAGCCCAGCAGGACCAAGCCCCCCGAGGCCTGCCGCTGGGCGAACAACTGGAACGGCAGCAACACGCCGTCCCCGGCGCGCTCGGCCGTCGTCCTGTCGAGCAGTTCTTCTTCGCGTGCCAACTCGCCCGGCATCTTGGTTGGTCGGACAGGCGCGCAGCGCCCATCGGCAGGCCGCGCAAGGCGGGTGGCGGCAGGTTGGCAGGTGTGGGCATCGGCCCTGCGGATTGTCCTGCTCTGTGCCGGCCGCACCGTGCGTTGCCGAACCGTCGGGGGCCTGTTCGCTGTCGTACAGACAGGGCGACGGCTGCTGGGCAGACTGCAGCATACCCCCAGGGGTCCGCCGACAGCACCGAAGGAAGCGCCATGAAAGCCACGCACACACCCGACACACTCACCCCGGCCAGCCTGGCCGAAATCGCGTCGTTCCAGGGGCGGCCCTGTCTGTCCTTGTACCAGCCGACCCATCAACGCCATCCGGAAAACCAGCAAGATCCGATCCGCTTCCGCCATCTGGTGAAGGCCCTGGAGACCTCGCTGCGCCCGCAGCACACGGCGGATGCCGTCAAGGCCTTGGTCGCGCCTTTCGAGGTCCTGGCGCAGGACCACGACTTCTGGAACCACACGCAGAGCGGCCTGGCCGTGCTGGGCGCACCAGGCCTGTTCCGCGTGTTCCTGCTGCCGCAGACGGCGGCCGAGCTGGCCGTGGTGGCCGACAGCTTCCACACCAAGCCGCTGCGCCAGCTGCTGCAGTCGAGCGGGCGCTACCAGGTGCTGGCGCTGAGCCTGCACCAGGTGCAGCTCTTCGAGGGTGATCGCAACACGCTCGATGCCGTGACGCTGGCAGCCGACGTGCCGCGAACCTTGACCGTGGTCAGGGGCGAAAAGCACACCGAGCCGCATGCCACCGTGTCATCGCATGGCGGCCTGGGCGTCGGCCATGCGCCCATGCACAACGGCCAGGGCGGCAAGAAGGACGCGATCGACAGCGAAGCGGAACGCTACTTCCGCGCGGTGGACCGCGCCGTGCTGGAACACCATTCGCGGCCGTCGGGTCTGCCCTTGATGCTGGCGGCCTTGCCCGAGCACCACCACCTGTTCCGCCAGGTCAGCCACAACCCCAACCTGATGGCCAGCGGCCTGATGGTCGACCCCCAGAGCCTGACCCCTGACACCTTGCGCCAGCGCGCCTGGGACGTGGCGGCGCCGCAGCAACGGGCGCAACAGGCGGCTTGGAGCGCGGCCTATACGGCCGCCACGGCCAAGGGCCTGGGCAGTGAGGACCTGTCGCAGGTCGCCCGTGCCGCGGTGGCCGGGCGCGTGGCCACGCTGCTGATCGAGGCCGAGCGCCAGGTGGCGGGCCGGATCGACGGCGCCAGCGGGCGCATCGACCCCGCAGAACTGGGCAGCCGGCGCGTGGACGACGTGCTCGACGACCTGGGTGCACTGGTCGAAAAGCTGGGCGGCCAGGTGCATGTGCTGCCCGCCGAGCGCATGCCTTCCCGTACCGGCGTGGCGGCGAGTTTTCGCCACTGATACCGCCTGCCTTCCAAGAACCCACAGGAGTAGCCCATGAAGATCCAACTCAATGCCGACGTCCACATCGATGGCAACGAGGCGCTTGCCGCACAGGTCAGCGCCACGGTCGAGCAGGCGCTGAAGCGCTGCAGCGCCCACATCACCCGGGTGGAAGTGCATCTGAGCGACGAGAACGGTGGCAAGCACGGGCCGAAGGACCAGCGCTGCATGTTGGAGGCCCGCCTCGAAGGCCGGCAGCCGGTGGCGGTGACCGAACACGCCGCGACGCTGGAGCAGGCGGTGCATGGCGCTGCGCAGAAGCTGGCGCATCTGCTGGACAGCACGCTCGGGCGGCTGCACGACCACCGTGAGAAGACATCCGGGCTGCCCTTGTCCGGAACCGACTCCAAGAATTGGAGTGACAGCCCGGTGGCGTGACGGCCATGACCGCTGACGCCGGTACCCCGGTGAGCCTGGCCACGGCCGGTGGGACCGGCGCCTCCTGATGCCGGCCGACAAACCCACTGACCTGCCCGCCGCATGGTGGGGTCTCGTCAAGCAAGTCGCTGCCTCATGGCTGGACGACTACGTGCCGAGCATGGGCGCAGCGCTGGCCTACTACACGATGTTCTCGCTGGCCCCGCTGCTGTTGATCGTGGTGTCGGTGGCTGGGTTGGCATTCGGCCAGGACGCCGCCCGCGGCGAAATCCAGGCGCAGTTGCAGGACCTGATGGGGGCGCAAGGTGCGGGGGCCGTGCAAGCCCTGCTGGCCAGCGTGCGAGAACCCACCGAAGGCCTGACGGCCACCGCTGTGGGTCTGGTGCTCTTGGTCGTCGGCGCGACCACGGTATTCGCCGAGTTGCAGGATGCGCTCGACCGGATCTGGCGGGTGCCGGCGCAACAGCGCCAGAGCGGGTGGCTGACGCTGGTGCGGGCCCGGCTGATGGCCTTCGGCATGATCCTGGCGGTGGGCTTTCTGCTCATCGTCTCGCTGGTCACCAGCGCGATGCTGGCGGCACTGGGCCGTCGCATGAATCCGGTCTTCGGCGGCTGGCAGGCGGTGGTTGAGGCTGGCAACGCGGTCGGTGGTTTCCTGCTGGTGGCCTTCATGTTCGGCCTGATCTACAAGGTCCTGCCGCGCCTGCGTGTCGCGGCTTCCGACGTCTGGCTCGGCGCCTTGCTGGCGGCCCTTCTCTTCACCGGGGGCAAGGTCGTCATCGGCGCCTACATCGGCCGCAGCGGCGTCGCTTCGGGCTTCGGCGCCGCCGGTTCGCTGGTGGTGGTACTGCTCTGGGTGTACTTTTCAGCACAGATCCTGCTGGTGGGCGCCGAGTTCACCTGCGTCTACGCCCGGACCTTCGGCTCCCGAAGGGCCATCGACTGATCACCGTGCCGGGTTCGTGGGGTTGGCGGTTCAAGGGCCGGTGACCGATCTGCGAAAATCGCGCTCATGACCCCAGACACCCTTACCGACCTGGCCCTGATCAGCCCCAAGGTCGCCTTCATCTCGCTCGGCTGCCCCAAGGCGCTGACCGACTCCGAATTGATCCTCACGCAGCTGCGCGCCGAGGGCTACGAAACCAGCAAGCAGTTCGAAGGCGCTGACCTGGTCATCGTCAACACCTGCGGTTTCATCGACGACGCGGTCAAGGAAAGCCTGGACACCATCGGCGAGGCGCTGGCGGCGAATGGCAAGGTCATCGTCACCGGCTGCCTGGGCGCCAAGGCGGGTGACGACGGTGGCAACCTGGTGCGCCAGATGCACCCCAGCGTGCTGGCCGTTACCGGCCCGCACGCCACGCAAGAGGTGATGGACGCGGTGCACACCCACGTGCCCAAGCCGCACGAGCCCTTCCTGGACCTGGTGCCGGAAGCGCGCGGCATCGCGGGCATCAAGCTCACGCCGCGCCACTACGCCTACCTGAAGATCAGCGAAGGCTGCAACCACCGCTGCACCTTCTGCATCATCCCCAGCATGCGTGGCGACCTGGTGTCGCGGCCCATCGGCGACGTGCTGAACGAGGCCCGCGCGCTCTTCGAGTCGGGCGTGAAGGAATTGCTGGTGGTCAGCCAGGACACCAGCGCCTACGGCGTGGACGTGAAGTACCGCACCGGCTTCTTCGACGGCCAACCCGTGAAGACGCGTTTGTTCGAACTGTGCGAGCGCCTGGCCACGCTGGCCGAAGCCCACGGCGCCTGGGTGCGCCTGCACTACGTTTACCCCTACCCGAGCGTAGACGAGGTGCTGCCGCTGATGGCGCAGGGCCGCATCCTGCCCTACCTGGATGTTCCCTTTCAACACGCGCACCCCGATGTGCTGAAGCGCATGAAGCGCCCGGCCAGCGGCGAACGCAACCTGGAACGCCTGGCGCGCTGGCGCGAGCTGTGCCCGGAAATCGTCGTGCGCAGCACCTTCATTGCCGGCTTCCCGGGTGAGACCGAGGCCGAGTTTCAAACCCTGCTCGACTTCGTGCGTGAAGCGCAAATCGACCGCGCCGGTTGCTTCGCCTATTCGCCGGTGAAGGGCGCCACCGCCAACGACCTGCCGGGCATGCTGCCGCAGGCGCTGCGCGAAGAACGCCAGGCGCGCTTCATGGCCGTGGCCGAAGAAGTGTCCATCGCCAAGCTGAAGCGGCGCGTCGGCGCCACCATGCAGGTGCTGATCGACCGCGCCCCGGCGCTGGGTCGCAAGGGCGGCATCGCCCGCAGCTACGCCGACGCACCCGAGATCGACGGCACCGTGCGCCTGCTGCCCCCCGAGAAGGCCAGCAAGACGCTGAAGGTGGGTGAATTCACCCGCGCCCGCATCGTGGCCGCTGACGGCCACGACCTCATCGCCCAGCCGATTTGAATCTGCACGCGCACACGAACACCATGGCCCGCGACCTCAGCACCGACCTCATCCACCACCCCTACCAGCCGCCGGTTGGTTTCGAGGCCCCGCAAGGCCCCGTGCACAAGGCCAGCACCGTGGTCTTCAAGGACACGGCGGACCTGCGCAACCGTGATTGGAAGCGCCGCGACGGCTACACCTACGGTCTGCACGGCACGCCCACCACTTTCGCGCTGGAAGCCCGCATCGCCACGCTGGAAGGCGGCACGCACTGCCTGTTGCTGCCCAGCGGCCTGGCGGCGGTGACGCTGGTGGGCATGGCGCTGCTGTCGGCCGGCGACGAAGTGCTGCTGCCAGCGAATGTCTACGGCCCGAGCCGTGAATTCGCGAGGCACGAACTGGCGCGCTGGGGCATCACGCACCGGCTCTACGACGCCATGGACACGGCAGCGCTGGCCGCCATGATTGGCCCGCAAACCAAGCTGATCTGGCTGGAAGCGCCGGGCTCGGTGACGATGGAATTCCCCGATCTGGCCGGCCTGGTCGCCGTGGCGAAGGCGCGCGGCGTGACCACTGCGCTGGACAACACCTGGGGCGCCGGCATGGCGCTGCGCGGCTTCGAACACGGCATCGACATCGTGATGCAGGCGCTGACCAAATACCCCAGCGGCGGCGGCGACGTGCTGATGGGCTCGGTGGTCACGCGCGACGCCGCGCTGCACGAGCGGTTGGCTTTCACGCACATGCACAGCGGCTTCGGCGTGGCCGGCAATGATGCCGAATTGGTGCTGCGTTCGCTGGCGTCTTTGCCTTTGCGCTATGCCGCGCAAGACCGCACCGGCCGCGAGCTGGCGCAATGGCTGGCGCAACGGGCTGAGGTGAAGGCGGTGCTGCACCCGGCGCTGGCCGGTGCGCCCGGCCACGCCAACTGGCAGCGGCATTGCACGGCGGCGGCGGGTTTGTTTTCCATCATGCTGAACGAGCGCTACAGCGCTGCGCAGGTGGATGCTTTTGTCGACGCGCTGCGGCTGTTTCGCATCGGCTATTCCTGGGCCGGCCCGCAAAGCCTGGTCGTGCCCTACGACATCGCGGCCATGCGGGGTGCGGAAATCTTGGCGCGGTCACCCCATCTGCAGGGGCATCTGGTGCGCTTCTCGGTGGGTCTTGAGGCCACCGCTGACCTGCAGGCCGACCTGGCACAAGCGCTGGCCGTCGCCTTCGGCTGAAGGCGCGACTCAACCCGAGCAGGCCGCCGGCTCAGGACTTGGACGACACCTTGTGCCGCATCAATCGGCCGTGCTCGCGGTTCCAGTCGCGCTCTTTCTCGGTGTTGCGCTTGTCGTGCTCGGCCTTGCCCTTGGCCAGCGCGATCTCGGCCTTCACCCGGCCGCCCTTGTAGTGCAGGTTCAGCGGCACCAGGGTGTAGCCCTTCTGCTCGACCTTGCCGATCAGCCGGCGGATCTCGGCCTTGTGCATCAGCAGCTTCTTGGTGCGGTCGGCTTCGGGGTGGATGTGCGTCGACGCGCTGCGCAGGGCGTTGATGCGGCAGCCGATCATGAACAGCTGGCCGTCGCGGATGTGCACATAGCCGTCGGTGAGTTGCACCTGGCCGGCGCGTATCGCTTTTACCTCCCAGCCTTCCAGCACCACCCCGGCTTCGAACTGTTCGTCGATGGCGTACTCATACCGGGCGCGACGGTTCTCGGCGATGTTGGGGATGCTGGGTGTCTTGGACATGGGGTCAGGGTCTGGCACTCAGGTGGGGCTGAAGGGCACTTCTACAATCACGGCATTGTATGAAGCACGTGCGCAAGTCGGTCCTGCTCTGGTACTCGCCCCGCGAGATGTACGACCTGGTGGTCGGTGTCGAGGCCTATCCGGTCTTCTTGCCCTGGTGCCTGAGCGCCGAGGTGCTGGAAGCGCACAGTGAGGGCGTCGTCGCCCGGCTGGGCCTGTCCTACATGGGCGTGCGGCAGTCCTTCACCACCCGCAACCACAACGTCGAGGCCGAGTCGGTGAAGCTGCAACTGGTGGATGGACCTTTTTCGATGCTCGAAGGCCATTGGCAGTTCAAGCCACTGGGTGCGCCGGATGGCGGGCAGGCCGCTTGCAAGATCGAATTCGACCTGCGCTACGACTTCGCCAGCAAGGCGCTGGAAGCCGTTGTCAGCCCGGTTTTCGACAAGGTGGCCAACACCTTCGTCGACAGCTTCGTGCGCCGCGCCGAGGTGGTTTATGGCGCCCGCTGAAGCCGTCGACATCGTCAACATCGAAGTTGTCTTTTGCCCGGGTCCGACGGCCTGCGACTTGGTGGCGCTGAGTCTTCCTGCGGGCGCCACCGTGGCCGATGCGGTGGCAGCCAGTGGTCTGATCGCCCGCCACGGCCTGCCCGCCGAAGGCTTGCGGTTGGGTGTGTGGAGCAAGCTGCGTGAGGCCGACACGCTGCTGCGAGAGCGGGACCGGGTCGAGATCTACCGGCCGCTCACCGTCGACCCGAAAGAGGCCCGTCGACAGCGCTACGCGCAGCACAAAGCGAGTTTGGCCGCCCGCCCGAAGCGCCCTGGTCCGGCCTGACCCACGGGCCTGACGCACAGGCCCGCCGCGCAGGCCTGCAGCCGACTCAGCGGCAGTTGCTGGCAGCCGCGTCGCGGGCTTGCGCCAATTCGGTGGCGCGGGCCGCGTCGTCCAGCATCTCGCGTTCGCCCTTGGCATTCACACGGGCCAGGCGCTGACCGCTTTCCAAGGTGCTGACCTGCGCGCGTGCGCGCTGACAGTTTTCGGCGCGTTGCGCGTTGCGCTGTGCTTCTTCGGCCTTGGTCTTGGCGGCTTGTTCCTGGTCGGCGGCGCGGCGGCGGGCTTCAACCTCGCGGTCCAGCGGGCCCTTGGATTCGCCGGCAGCTGAGGCGGCCGATGCGGCCGATGCCGGCAGCAGGGCGCGGCGTGCGGCTGCTGGGCGGATGAGGATGTCCTTGTCGGCAATGTCGCGCGGCGGTGGTCGGTCGCTGACCGTGACGCTGCCGTCCTTGTCGCGCCATTTCCATTGCGCCTGACTCGGCAAGCTCACGGCCAGCAGGGCCAGCGCAAGCAACCAGGGCGCAGCCCGTCGCGTAGGGGTATGGGTCGCAGTTCGCATCCCCCCAAGTGTAGGTCCAGGCGCCGTGGCGTGGCATTCCTTCGCCTGCTCAACAACGCTGGGTCGGGCCGCGGTGGAGCCCTACCTATAATCTGCTTTTGAGTCTGGAGATATTTCAGCATGCGCCTACTCGGCAAAGCGCTCACCTTCGACGACGTGTTGTTGGTGCCCGCATATTCCCAGGTGTTGCCCCGCGACACCAGTCTGGCCACCCGGCTGTCCCGCAACATCAGCCTGAACCTGCCCCTGGTCTCTGCGGCCATGGACACGGTGACGGAAGCGCGCCTGGCCATCGCCATCGCGCAAGAGGGCGGCATCGGCATCGTTCACAAGAACCTCACGCCCAAGCAACAGGCGGCTGAAGTGGCCCGCGTGAAGCGCTACGAATCGGGCTTGCTACGCGACCCCATCACGGTGGCGCCGGACGCCACGGTGCGTCAGGTGATGGCGCTGTCGCGCCAGCACGGCGTGTCGGGATTCCCGGTGGTGGAAGGCAAAACCGTGGTCGGCATCGTCACCAACCGCGACCTGCGGTTCGAGACGCGCTTGGACGCCCCGGTGCGCGAGATCATGACCCCGCGCGAACGGCTGATCTTCGTCAAGGAAGGCGCCACGCTGGAAGAGGGCAAGACGCTGATGCACCAGCACCGCCTGGAGCGCGTGCTGGTGGTGACCGACAGCTTCGAACTGCGCGGGCTGATGACCGTCAAGGACATCACCAAGCAGACCAACTTCCCGAATGCCGCGCGTGACGCCCAGGGCAAGCTGCGCGTGGGTGCGGCCGTGGGCGTGGGTGACGGCACCGAAGAACGTGTGGAACTGCTGGTGCGCGCCGGCGCCGACGTGCTGGTGGTGGACACCGCCCACGGCCACAGCGCAGGCGTGCTCGACCGCGTGCGCTGGGTCAAGCGCAACTTCCCGAATGTCGATGTCATTGGCGGCAACATCGCCACCGGCGCGGCCGCACTGGCCCTGGTGGAAGCCGGCGCCGACGCGGTCAAGGTCGGCATCGGCCCCGGCAGCATCTGCACAACGCGCATCGTGGCCGGTGTGGGCGTGCCGCAGATCATGGCCATCGACAGCGTGGCCAAAGCCCTGCTGGGCAGCGGCGTGCCGCTGATCGCCGACGGCGGTATCCGCTACTCGGGCGACATCGCCAAGGCCATCGCGGCGGGCGCCGGTACGGTGATGATGGGCAGCATGTTCGCCGGCACCGAAGAAGCGCCAGGCGAAACCATCCTGTACCAGGGCCGCACCTACAAGAGCTACCGCGGCATGGGCAGCATGGGTGCCATGCAACAAGGCAGCGCCGACCGCTACTTCCAGTCCATCGACGCGGAATCCGCCAACAACCCCAACACCGCCAAGCTGGTGCCCGAAGGCATCGAAGGTCAGGTGCCCTACAAGGGTTCGGTGGTGTCCATCGTCTTCCAGATGGCGGGTGGCTTGCGTGCCTCCATGCACTACTGCGGTTGCGCCACCATCGACGAGATGCAGACCCGCGCTGAGTTCGTCGAAATCACCACCGCCGGCATCCGCGAGAGCCACGTCCACGACGTGCAGATCACCAAGGAAGCGCCGAACTACCGCATGGAATGAGCTTGAACGACACGACGCCGAAAGACCCCGCCGCTGCTGGCCCCCGCCCTGCAAGGCAGGCGGCCATGCCGTTCATTCTGGTGACCGTGCTGATCGACATGATCTCCATCGGCCTGATGGTGCCGGTGCTGCCGCACATCGTTGGGCGTTTCACGCAGAGCAACGACGAGCAGACCCTGGCCTTCCTGGCCGTGACGCTGGCATTCGGCATTGCCAACTTCCTGGGTTCGCCCATCCTGGGCGCGCTGTCTGACCGTTACGGCCGCCGCCCGGTGCTCTTGCTGGGCTTCACCGGCCTGGCGCTGAGCTTCTTCGTCACCGCCGCTGCCACGGCGCTGTGGATGCTGGTGGCGGTGCGCCTGTTCTCGGGCGCCATGCAGAGCAACATCTCGATCGCCAATGCCTACGTGGCCGACATCACCGAGCCGCAAGACCGCGCGCGGCGCTTCGGCCTGCTGGGGGCGATGTTTGGTGTCGGTTTCATCTTGGGCCCGGTGATCGGCGGGGTGCTGGGTGACATCGACGTGCGCCTGCCTTTCATCGTGGCCGGCTGCATGGCCATCACGAACGGGCTTTACGGCTACTTCGTGCTGCCCGAGTCGCTGCCGGTTGACCGCCGCCGGCCCTTCGAGTGGCGACGCGCCAACCCGGTGGCCTCGCTGCGCAACCTGGCTGCGCTGAAGGGCGTGGGCGCCCTGGTGGTGGTGATGGCCTTGTCGGGGCTTGCGCAGTTCATGCTGCACATGACGTGGGTGCTGTACACCAAGTTCCGCTTCGGCTGGGGCCCCGGTCAAGTCGGCTGGTCGCTGTTTGCCGTGGGTGTGGTCTCGGCTTTCAGCCAAGGCGTGCTGCTCAAGCCTTTGCTGGCTCGCTTCAGCGCCCACCAACTGGCTGCTACCGGCCTGCTGGTGGGGGCTGTGTCTTACCTGGGTTTCGGCCTGGCCACGCAAGGCTGGATGATGTACGCGGTCATCGGCCTGGGCCTGGTCGGCGGTGCCGCGCAGGCTGCCATGCAGAGCATTATTTCCAACGCCGCCGACGCGACCCGCCAGGGCCAGACCATGGGCGCCGTGTCGTCGCTGAACAGCCTGATGGCGGTGATCGCCCCGGTGGTGGCGCTGGAACTGCTGCGCTGGGTTGCTCACCTGCCGACCAGCGATTGGCTGTTCGGCTTGCCCTTCTTTGTCTGCAGCGCCCTGCAACTGACGGCGGCCGTGCTGGCCTTCCGCTTCTTCAGGCGCCACCACCTGCTGCAAGCCAAGCCGGCCTGAACGCGGTTTGAATGCTGTCTGATTCCCTGACCCATCCCATGACGCACGACAAGATCCTCATCCTCGACTTCGGCTCGCAAGTCACCCAGCTCATTGCCCGGCGCGTGCGCGAAGCCCACGTCTATTGCGAGATCCACCCCAACGACGTGACGGATGCGTTCATCCGCGAGTTCGCGCCCAAGGGCATCATCCTGTCGGGCAGCCACGCCAGCACCTACGAAGAGCAAGAGCTGCGCGCACCGCAGGCGGTGTGGGACAGCGGCGTGCCGGTGCTGGGCATCTGCTACGGCATGTTCACGATGACGGTGCAGCAGGGCGGCCAGGTTGAAGCCAGCAGCCACCGCGAATTCGGCTATGCCGAGGTGCGTGCCCATGGCCACACGGCCTTGCTGGACGGCATCGAAGACTTCAACACGCCCGAAGGCCACGGCATGCTGAAGGTGTGGATGAGCCACGGCGACAAGGTCACCGCGCTGCCACCCGGCTTCAAGCTGATGGCCAGTACGCCCAGTTGCCCCATCGCCGGCATGGCCGACGAAGCGCGCGGCTACTACGGCGTGCAGTTCCACCCCGAGGTGACCCACACCTTGCAGGGCAGGGCGCTGCTGGAACGCTTCGTGCTGAAGATTGCCAAGGCGCAGCCCGACTGGGTGATGCGCGACCACATCGCTGAAGCGGTGGCGCTGATCCGCCAGCAAGTGGGCGACGAAGAAGTCATCCTGGGCCTGAGCGGCGGTGTCGATTCGAGCGTGGCCGCGGCCCTCATCCACCGTGCCATCGGGGATCAGTTGACCTGCGTCTTTGTCGATCACGGCCTGCTGCGCCTGAACGAAGGCCAGATGGTGATGGACATGTTCGTCGGCCGGCTGCATGCCAAGGTCATCCACGTCGATGCCAGCGAGCAGTTCCTGGGCCACCTGAAGGGCGTTTCCGACCCCGAGGCCAAGCGCAAGATCATCGGCCGCGAGTTCGTCGAAGTCTTCCAGGTTGAAGCGAAAAAGCTGAAGAACGCCAAGTGGCTGGCCCAGGGCACCATCTACCCGGACGTGATCGAAAGTGGTGGCGCGAAAACCAAGAAGGCCACCACCATCAAGAGCCACCACAACGTGGGCGGCTTGCCGGCCACGCTGGGGCTGAAGCTGTTGGAACCGCTGCGCGACCTGTTCAAGGACGAAGTGCGCGAACTGGGCGTGGCCCTGGGCTTGCCGCCCGACATGGTCTACCGCCACCCTTTCCCGGGCCCCGGCCTGGGCGTGCGCATCCTGGGCGAAGTGAAGCCCGAATACGC
>JAYVBO010000666.1:0-2281 GCA_043750435.1 Betaproteobacteria bacterium
TGGTGAACGCCGACGCCGGCCTGCTGCTGTCGAACAAGAGCCTGCTGCCGGTGGCCGACCGCGTGGCCTTCGGCTTCGAAGGCGCTGCCGCTGCGAAGACGAAGAACGCGGTGGTCACCGGCAACCCGGTGCGCGCCGACATCGAAGCGCTGCCGGTACCCGCCCTGCGTTACGCCGGCCGCAGCGGCCCGCTGTGTTTGCTGGTGGTGGGCGGCAGCCTGGGCGCGCAAGCGCTGAACGGCGCCGTGCCCGCCGCACTGGCCTTGCTGACGGCTGAACGGCGCCCGCAAGTCGTTCACCAGACTGGCGCCGCGCAGGCTGACAGCGTGCGCGCGGCCTACGCTGCAGCCGGTATCGCGGCCGAGGTGCTGCCCTTCATCAGCGACATGCCGCAGCGCCTGGCCGCCTGCGACCTGATGGTCTGCCGCGCCGGCGCCATCACGGTCAGTGAACTGTGCGCGGCCGGCGTGCCGGCGCTGCTGGTGCCCTTCATCGCCAGCACCACCGCCCACCAGCGCGACAACGCCGCGTGGATGGCCGGGCAGGGCGCGGCCATCCACCTGCCGCAGCCGGAACTGACGCCGCAAAAGCTGGCCGATGTGCTGGCCGGCCTGAACCGCGACAGTCTGCTGGCGATGGCCGAAAAGGCCCGCGCGCTGGCGCGTCCGCACGCTGCGGCGCGGGTCGCCGACGAAATCGAAAAGCTGGTCAGCCGGCAGCGGGGCGGCGCATGAAGCACGCCATCAAGCACATCCACTTCGTGGGCATAGGCGGTTCGGGCATGAGCCCCATCGCCGAGATCCTGCACGGCCTGGGCTACCGCGTGTCGGGCTCGGACCAGAGCGACAGCGCCGTCACGCGCCGCCTGGCCGGCCTGGGCATCAGCGTGTTCATCGGCCACGCCGCCGAACACATCGCCGGCGCGCAGGCCGTGGTCACCAGCACGGCGGTGCAGGCCGACAACCCCGAAGTGCTGGCCGCCCGCGCCGCCCGCGTGCCCGTGGTGGCGCGTGCCGTGCTGCTGGCCGAATTGATGCGCTCCAAGCAGGGCATCGCCATCGCCGGCACCCACGGCAAGACGACGACCACATCGCTGGTGGCCAGCGTGCTGGCCGAAGCCGGTGTCGACCCCACCTTCGTCATCGGCGGTCAATTGAAGAGCGCGGGTGCAAACGCAAGGTTGGGTGGCGGTGACTACATCGTGGTGGAAGCCGACGAAAGCGATGCCAGCTTTTTGCACCTCAGCCCGGTCATCAGCGTCGTCACCAACATCGACGCCGACCACATGGCCACCTACGACAACGACCTGGGCCGGCTGCACGCGGCCTTTGTGGAATTCCTCCACCGCCTGCCTTTCTACGGCCGCGCCGTGCTGTGCAGCGACGACGCCGGTGTGCGCGCCATCCTGCCGGCGCTGCAACGGCCCGTCACCACCTACGGCCTGGATGCCGGCGCCGACCTGCGCGCGGTGGACGTGCAGGCGCTGCACGGTGGCGGCATGCGCTTCAGCGCGCAGCAAGCCGGCCGCGCCGACCTGGCCGTGACGCTGAACCTGGCCGGCGAGCACAACGTGCGCAATGCGCTGGCGGCCATCGCTGTGGCGCGCGAAATCGAACTGCCCGATGCGCCCATCGCTCGCGCGCTGGCGCAATTTGCCGGCGTCGGCCGGCGCTTCGAGCGCCATGGCGAAGTTGCCATCCCGGCCGAAAACGGCGGCGGCAGCTACACCCTGATCGACGACTACGGACACCACCCCGTCGAACTGGCAGCCGTCATTGCTGCCGCGCGCGGTGCCTTCGCCGGCCGCCGCCTGGTGCTGGCCTTTCAGCCCCACCGCTACAGCCGCACGCGCGACTGCTTTGCCGATTTCGTCAGCGTGCTGGCGCGTGCCGATGCCGTGCTGCTGACCGAGGTCTACGCCGCCGGCGAAGCCCCCATCGCCGGAGCCGACGGCGCCGCGCTGGCGCAGGCCCTGCGCAACGCCGGCTGCCGCGCGCTGCAGTTCGTGCCCACGCTGGCGGCGCTGCCGGCGGCTGCGGCGCAGACGCTGCGCAACGGCGACGTGCTGATCACCCTGGGTGCCGGCTCCATCGCCGCGCTGCCCCGGCTTTTGACGCCACACACGGAGTTCGCGGCATGAGCGGATCTGCATTCGGCAAAGTGGCCGTGTTGATGGGCGGCAGCAGCGCTGAACGCGCCGTGTCGCTGATGTCGGGCGCCGGTGTGCTGGCCGCGCTGCAGTCGCAAGGCGTGGACGCGCAGGCCTTCGACCCGGCCGAAC
>JAYVBO010000667.1:0-5318 GCA_043750435.1 Betaproteobacteria bacterium
AACAGCGTGATGCGCGGTGCCTTCCTGAAAGACGCCAACTTGCGCCGCGAATTCCTGTCGCTGCTGTCCCGCAAATCATCCAGCTGAAGTTGAAGGAAACACCGTGCTTGTTCGACTCATGTACGCCAGCCGCGCCGCCACGGCCATCGATCAGGACGGCCTGCGCGCCATCTTGCTGAAGAGCAAGGCCAACAACCCGGCGCTGGGCGTCACCGGCGTGCTGTGCTTCAGCGAAGGCATCTTTTTGCAGGTGCTGGAAGGCGGCCGCAGGGCCATCAACCAGCTCTACAACCAGATCGCCCGTGACCCGCGCCACAGCGACGTGGAACTGCTGTGCTTTGACGAAATCGGCGAGCGCCGCTTCGCCGGCTGGAGCATGGGCCAGGTCAATATGTCGCGCCTAAACCCGGGGCTGTTGTTGAAGTATTCCGAGCGGCCAACGCTGGACCCGTATGCGGTGTCGGGCCAGGTCTCGATGGCCTTGTTTCAGGAACTGATGGCTACCGCGTCCATCGTCGGCCAGCCTTGAGCGGTCTCGGTGGCGTGATGGACAGCGGGCTGGCCGCAGCCCTCGACTACATCCCCCGCTGGCTGGCTTTTCAGCGGCGCCTGCACGACCAGCCGGGCTGCGCGGTGGCCATCGTCAAGGACGGCCAGCTGGTGAGCGAACTCGCCTTCGGCCACGCCGACCGCGACAGCGCCGCCATGCTGACGCCGCGCCACCGTTTCCGCGTGGCCTCGCATTCCAAGACCTTCACCGCCACGGCCGTAATGAAGCTGCGCGAGCAGGGCCGCTGCCGGCTGGACGACCCCATCGGCCAGCATGTGTCTGGCCTGCACCCCGACGTGGCCGCCGCCACTTTGGCGCAACTGCTGTCGCACACCGCAGGCCTGGTGCGCGACGGCGCCGACGCCGGCCAGTGGGCCGAGCGGCGGCCCTTTCTTAGCGAAGCCGAACTGCGTGCTGACTTGGCCGGCGGCTCGGTCATTGCGGCCGGCACGCGCTTCAAATATTCCAACCACGGCTACGGCTTGCTGGGGCTGGCCATCGCGGCCATCACCAGCGAAAGCTACGCCGCATGGACGGCCCGCGAAGTGGTCGCGGCTTCCGGTCTGACCGAGACCGCGCCCGACGCGCCGCTGCCCGCCGGCACGCCGCTGGCGCACGGCCACAGTGGCGTCTGGCCGCTGGGCCGTCGGGTGGTGATACCGGCCGCGCTGGGCACCCACGCGCTGGCCAGTGCGACGGGCTTCGTCAGCACGGCGGCCGACCTGGCGCGCTTCATGGCCAGCTTGTCGCCCGAAGCGCCGCACAGCGTGCTCAGCCCCGCCAGCCGCCGCGAAATGACGCGCCCGCAGTGGCGCGACCCCTATGGCACTGTCGAGCGCTGGTACGGCCTGGGCACTATCAGTGGCAGCCTGGCCGGAACCGCTGCTGACGACGCATGGGACCACTTCGGCCACACCGGCGGCTTCCCCGGCACCATCACGCGCACGGTCTGCGTGCCGGCGCTAGGTCTGGCAGTCTCGGTGTTGACCAACGCCAGCGATGGCCTGTCGCACAGCTGGCTGGACGGCGTGCTGCACATCCTGCGCGCGCACAGCCGCCACGGCGGGCCGTCGGCCTTGACGGCGCCCTGGCAGGGCCGCTGGTGGAGCCTGGGCGGCGCTTTCGATTTGCTGCCCGTGGGCGACCGCGTGCTGGTGGCCAACCCGGGCCTGCCCAACCCGCTGCAAGACGCCAGCGAAATCACCGTGCTGGGCGCGGAAAACGACGGTGTGACAGTGGGCCGTATCACGCTGGCCGGCGGCTACGCCAGCCACGGTGAGGCGGCGCAACTGATGCGGGACGCCAGCGGCCAGGCCACGGCCCTGAAGCTGGGCGGCACGCTGTTCAAGACCGAGGCCGAAGTGGCCGCCGAACTGCAGCAGCGCTACGGCGCGCCGCAGGCCACCCAACCGGGCTAGATGCGCCCCGCCGGGCCGAAGCGGAACATGGGCACCAACAGCCGCGTCGGGAACAAGGCAATCGCGCCGTTGTAGGCCTCTGCGGCTTCGTTGAAAAGCTGGCGGGCGAAGGCCAGCCGGGTGTTGGCCTCGCGCCAGCTGCCCAAGGGGGCGGTGACGTCGTCCTGGTGGCGCAGCGCGTCGCTGTGGTCCAGCAGCGCGAACAGGCGGCTGGCCGATGCCGACAGGGCGGACTCGGCGGTCATCCAGGCCGCCGCGTTCTCGGCCACCACGGGGCGGGCGCCCATCGCGCTGGCGGTGCGCTTGACGTCGGCCAGCGCTGCCAGCGTGGCGTCCAGCGCGCCATGCTCGTCGGCCATCGGCACGCGCAGCGCGGCCAGCAGCGGGTCGGCCGCCTGCGCGCGCAGGCGCAGCGCTTCGTCCACCTTGGCCCAGGCCTGCGCGATGGCATTGCGCAGGGCGACCAGGCGGTTGTAGGCGCCAACCATCCAGAAGACATGGACGGCCAGCAGCGCCAGCAGCAGCCACTGCTGGATCGTCACGTGCGGATCTCGCCCTGGCCCAGCACCACCCACTTCATCGACGTCAGGCCTTCCAGACCGACCGGTCCGCGGGCGTGCAGCTTGTCGGTGCTGATGCCGATTTCAGCGCCCAGGCCGTACTCGAAACCGTCGGCAAAACGGGTGCTGGCGTTGACCATCACGCTGGCCGAATCGACCTCGCGCAAAAAACGCATGGCATGGCCGTGGTGGGTGGTCAGGATGGCGTCGGTGTGGTGCGAGCCGTAGCGGTTGATGTGCGCCATGGCTTCGTCCAGGCTGTCCACCACCTTGATGCTGATCACCGGCGCCAGGTATTCGCAGGCCCAGTCTTCGTCGCTGGCGCGCAGCACCTTCGGCAGCGCGCCCAACAGCGCGGCGGCGCGGCTGTCGCAGCGCATTTCCACGCCCTTGGCCGCAAAGACCGCGCCGATGCGCGGCAGAAAGGCCGCCGCCTGCGCGGCATGCACCAGCAACGACTCGGCGGCATTGCAAGGGCTGTACTTCTGCGTCTTGGCGTTGTCGGTCACGCGCACGGCCAGGTCCAGGTCAACCTGCTCGTCGACATACACATGGCAGTTCCCGTCCAGGTGCTTGATGACCGGCACTTTCGATTCGGCGCTCACGCGCTCGATCAGACTTTTTCCGCCGCGCGGAATGATCACGTCCACCGATTCGGGCATGGTGATCAGCAGGCCCACGGCGGCGCGGTCGGTGGTGGCGATGAGCTGCACCGCTTCGGGCGGCAAGCCGGCCTCGGCCAGCGCAGCCTGCACGATGTGCCACAGCGCCAGGTTGGAATGCAGGGCCTCGCTGCCGCCGCGCAGGATGGCCGCGTTGCCGCTCTTGATGGCAAGCGTTGCGGCCTCGATGGTGACGTTGGGTCGGCTTTCGTAAATCATGCCGAAGACGCCCAGCGGCACGCGCATCTGGCCCACGCTGATGCCGCTGGGGCGGCGTTTCACGCCGGTGATTTCACCCACCGGGTCGGGCATGGCGGCGATCTGCTCGCAGCCTTCGGCCACCGTGGCAATCACTTGCGGCGTCAGCTTCAAGCGGTCCACCAGCGGCTCGGCCAGGCCGGCGGCGCGCGCGGCCTTCAGGTCCAGCGCGTTGGCGGCTTGCAGCGCGGCGCTTTGTTCGCGCAGGCGCCGCGCCAGGGCCAGCAGTGCGGTGTTCTTGGCCGCCGTGGAGGCAGCGGCCATGGCGCTGGAAGCGGCGCGGGCGGCGGCGCCCACGTCGGCCATGTAGTGGGGCAAGTCAGCGGGAAGGTCGTTGGGGTTCATGGCGCTGATTTTCGCGCTTTCTCAGGGCGGCCTCAGCTCACAAGCCCAGCCAGACCCCCAGCTTCAGCAGCGCGGCTTCGTCGTAGGCCGTGTAGCCCGGCACCTTGATCGGCTCCAGCTTCTTGCGGCCGGCCTCGCTGTCGTCCAGCCCGGTGAAGTAGCTGCGCAGTTGAGCCAGGTTTTCGGCGCTGAGGGCCGGGCCGGCTATCAAGTGCTTGATGGGCACGGGTTTGCTGGTGCCCAGCACCTTGCCGCCCTGCGCCACCCACTGCTTGACCAGCGTGTTGGATGCCGTGGCGCCCGCCTGCGTGAAGGTGTGTTCCACCATGAACGGAACCGCATCCTGGTAGCGCGTGTAGGTGTACTTCACGGCCTGTGCGTCACCCAGGGTTTCGCGCAGCGTGGCCCGCACCATCCACGAGGTGATGGAGTCTTCGTCGGGCGCCCCGACCTTCAGCCCGCGCAGGTCGGCCAGCGTCTTGTAGGGTGCGTCGGCGCGCACCAGAAAGCTGGCCTTGTAGTCCGTGTAGCCCTTGGTCACGGCCAGCAGCTTGTAGCCGCTCTTCAGCGCCTCAATGGAGATGTGCGCCGGGTGCACCAGCGCCAGGTCGTAGGCCTTGGCGGCCAGGCCCGCGCGCAGTTCCTTGTAATTGCTGATCGGCTCGATGCGCACGGGCTGACCCAGCATCTTGCTCAGGTCGGTGGCGATGGCCGCGTAGCGCGCCCGGATCTCGTCGTTGCTGACCCGGTAGGTCACCCCTTCGTTGACGGCGAAAACCAAGGCGCTGGCCCACGGCGCGTAGGCCAGCAGGGCGGCCAGGAAGACCAGGCGGGCAAGGTTCATGGCGGATGGTGTCAGCTGCGCAGTCCCTAAGTTTAGGGCCCGCCGTGCGTGCGCCGTCACAGGACATTCACCCTTCGGGCTGCGCCTGTGGCGGTGCCGGTTGCAGCGCCAACCACTGCGCCACCCCACGGCGCCGGGCTGGCGACGCTGCTCAGGCAGCGGCCTTCTTGGCCGCCGCCCGGGTGCCGGGCTTGGGCGCTGCCTTCTTGGCCGCCGCACCCGCCGCACCGGGCTTGGGCGGGAACTTCGACGCCCGCGGCTCGAACTCGAAGCTGACCTTGCCTTCCTTGGCGTCAAAAGCCAGGAAGGCCTTGAACTTGCGCCGCGTCTTGTTCGACACGAAGTTCTCCAGCAGGCTGGTTTTACCGGTGGTCAGCAGCTTGGTCACTTCTTCGGGCGGCACCGCTTGCTGCAGGATGATCTTGCCGGTCTTGAAGTCGCAGGTCACGGGCGCGCCCACGCTGTGTTCGCAGACGTAGTTGCTGCCGTGCTCGTAGACGTGGCCCTTGCACTTGGGGCAGGCGCCCAGGCTTTGCTGTCCGCTGAAGTCCACCGGCATGCCGTCGCCTTCGGCATTCTTGGCGTCGTCGCCGAAGTCGAATTCCAGCTTCCAGTTGTTGATCTCGGCGTCTTCCACCAGCTTCAACTCGGCCGTGAAGGGCCAACCCGCCTTGCTGCGGA
>JAYVBO010000668.1:0-2276 GCA_043750435.1 Betaproteobacteria bacterium
ACGCCGACTACTGGATACAGGACCACGAGTACCGCGACACCGACACCGGCGAGGTCTTCGACCGCGGCAGCCTGAACGGCGAACTTGAGAAAATCGAGAAGCCGGCCGGCATTGCCAACCCGAAAGACTTCCGCAACGAAATCGTCAACTTCGTGCTGCGCGCGCGGGCCAACAACCAGGGCAACAACCCGGTCTGGACCAGCTACGAGAAGCTGCGCACGGTCATCGAAAAGAAGATGTTCAGCAACACCGAGGAACTGCTGCCGGTGATCAGCTTCAACGCCAAGGCCAGCGCCGACGAAGCCAAGAAGCACGAAGACTTCGTGACCCGCATGGTGGCCAAGGGCTACACCACGAAACAAGTGCGCTTGCTGTGCGAGTGGTATCTGCGGGTGCGTAAATCCAGTTGATTGAGGGCTGAACAACAAGGGTCTTCAATGCAGCAAATCATTGATCGCCGATTGGCGGGCAAGAACAAGTCCATCGGCAACCGCGAGCGCTTTTTGCGCCGCCACAAAGAGCAGATCCGCGAAGCGGTGAAGCGGGCCATCGACGGCCGCGGCATCCGCGACGTGGAGCGTGGCGAGGACATCCACATCCCCAAGAAAGACCTCACCGAACCCGTCTTTGGCCACGGCCAGGGCGGCATGCGCGAGGTGGTGCACCCGGGCAACCAGGAGTACGTGCAGGGCGACAAGATCGAGCGGCCCAAAGGCGGCCAAGGGGGCGGCGGTTCGGGCAAAGGCGAGGCCAGCGACCAGGGCGAAGGCGAGGACGATTTCGTCTTTTCGCTGAGCAAGGAAGAGTTCATGCAGGTCTTCTTCGATGACCTGGCCCTGCCCAACCTGGTGCGCACGCAACTGGCCGAAATGCCCGAATGGAAAAGCCACCGCGCCGGCTACAGCAACGACGGCACGCCGAACAACCTGCATGTGGTGCGCAGCATGCGCGGCGCATTGGGCCGGCGCATTGCCCTGGGCAACGGCCCACGCCGCGAATTGCGCGAAATGGAAGAACGCCTGGACGAGATGCAGGCCGCCCTGCAAGCGGGCGACGCCGAGGCCGAGGCCGCCATCCAACTGCTGGCCGAAGCGGTTCGCGTGCTGCGCGGCCGCATTGAACGCATTCCTTTCCTCGACCCCATAGACCTGCGCTTTCGCAACCGCGTGAAAGTGGCGGTACCCACCAGCAAGGCCGTCATGTTCTGTGTGATGGACGTGTCGGGTTCGATGGACGAAGCGCGCAAGGAATTGAGCAAGCGCTTCTTCATCCTGCTTTATATGTTCCTGACGCGGCACTACGAGAAGATCGAACTGGTCTTCATCCGCCACCACACGCAGGCCCAGGAAGTTGACGAAGAAAACTTCTTCCACGCCCGCGAAACCGGTGGCACCGTGGTCAGCAGCGCGCTGGTGCTGATGGAAGAAATCATCAAGGCCCGCTACAACCCCAGCGAATGGAATATCTACGGCGCGCAGGCCAGTGACGGCGACAACTGGCACCACGACAGCGGCCGTTGCCGTGAATTGCTGTCCGAGAAGATCTTGCCGCTGGTGCGCTACTTTGCTTATGTGCAGGTGGCCGAGGAAGAACAGAACCTGTGGGACGAATACACGCACCTGACTGCTGCGCACAAGCACTTCGCGATGCGCAAGGCGGTGGATGCCAGCCAAATCTACCCGGTGTTCCGCGACCTGTTCAAGAAAGAGGGAGCGAAAGCAGCATGAAAACCAAGCCGCTCGCTTTGGACCACCCGCGGCCGCTGGAAGTGCGGCCGTCCGAACATTTGCCCGCCACCAGCGACTGGACATTCGAACTCGTCGAAACCTACCACCGCACCATCAGGGCGACCGCGGAGCGCTTCGGGCTGGACACCTACCCGAACCAGCTGGAAATCATCACGGCCGAGCAGATGATGGACGCCTATTCCAGTTCGGGCATGCCGGTGAATTACCGCCACTGGAGCTACGGCAAGGAATTCATCAGCACCGAAAAGAACTACAAGCGCGGCCACATGGGGCTGGCCTATGAAATCGTCATCAACAGCAACCCCTGCATCAGTTACCTGATGGAAGAGAACACGCTGGCGATGCAGGCCCTGGTGATTGCGCACGCGGCCTACGGCCACAACAGTTTCTTCAAGGGCAACTACCTGTTTCGCATGTGGACCGACGCGGCGTCCATCATCGACTACCTGGTCTATGCCAAGCACTACGTCGCGGCCTGCGAAGAGAAGCACGGCATGGACACGGTGGAGGCTTTCCTGGACAGCTGCC
>JAYVBO010000669.1:0-2275 GCA_043750435.1 Betaproteobacteria bacterium
TTCATCAGCGCGGCCATGCGGATGGCGTTGCGGCTGTAGTCGCTGAAGGTCAGGAAGGTGCCGCCGTAGGGGATGTAGCCGCCGTGCAGGGCCACGCCATTCATGATGGCCGCCATGCCGAATTCACGCACGCCGTAGTTGATGTGGCGGCCGCCGTTGGGCGTGCCCGCTGCGTCGAAACGCAAAGGCGGCGTGCTGCTGGTGTTGGTCAGGTTGCTGCCGGTCAGGTCGGCGCTGCCGCCCAGCATTTCAGGCAATGCTTGAGTGAAGGCTTCCAGCGCCATCTGGCTGGCCTTGCGGCTGGCCACGGTCTCGGCTTTGGTGTGCGCAGCAATCACCGCGTCCACCGCTGTCTGCGCGAAGTTGGCGGGCAGTTCGCCCTTCATGCGGCGCAGGAATTCGGCAGCCTGTTCGGGGTAGGCGGCCTTGTAGCTGGCAAAGGTGGCAGCCCACTTCGCTTCGACTTGGCTGCCGGCGGCGCGGGCGTCCCAGGCCGTGTACACGGCTTCGGGGATGACGAAGGGCTCAGGCGTCCAGCCCAGCGCCGCGCGGGTCAGCGCGATCTCTTCGGCGCCCAGGGCTTCGCCGTGGGCCTTGGCCGTGCCGGCGCGGTTGGGGCTGCCCTTGCCGATGGTGGTCTTGCAGACGATCAGCGTGGGCCGGTCGCTGCTGGCCTTGGCCTTCACGATGGCCGCATTGACGGCCTTCACGTTGTGGCCGTCCACCGGGCCGATGACGTTCCAGCCGTAGGCCTCGAAACGCTGGTTGACGTTGTCGACGTACCAGGGTTGCACCTGGCCGTCGATGCTGATGCCGTTGTCGTCGTAGAAGCCGATCAACTTGTTCAAGCGCCACGCAGCAGCCAGCGCGCAGGCCTCGTGGCTGATGCCTTCCATCAGGCAGCCGTCGCCCATGAACACATAGGTTTGATGGTCGACGACCGGGTGGCCCGGGCGGTTGAATTCATGGCCCATCAGCTTTTCGGCCAGCGCCATGCCCACCGCATTGGCCAGGCCCTGGCCCAGCGGGCCGGTGGTGGTTTCCACGCCCGGCGTCACGTCCACTTCGGGGTGGCCGGGCGTCTTGCTGTGCAGCTTGCGGAAGTTGCGCAGCTCGCTCATGGGCAGGTCGTAACCCGTCAGATGAAGCAGCGCGTAGAGCAGCATGCTGCCGTGGCCGTTGCTCAGCACGAAGCGGTCGCGGTCCAGCCATTGCGGGTCGGCCGGGCTGTGCTTCAGGTGGCTGCCCCACAGCGCCACGGCGATGTCGGCCATGCCCATCGGGGCGCCCGGGTGCCCCGAGTTGGCTTGTTGCACGGCGTCCATGGCCAGGGCGCGGATGGCGTTGGCCATCAAGGAGGTGTCGGGTGCGGTGGTGGCCATCGAAGTCGCCGCGGCGGGCGGTAGCTGGGGGGAACCCGCGATTCTAGGAGAGCGCCCTGTCAGCGCCGGCGCCGGCGCCCATCGGTCTGGGCCCGGCCCGCTGAGGCGGCACCGGGCCGGGCCGGGCTCAGCTCAGATCGAGCCCAGGAAGGCCAGCAGCTGCTGGCGTTCGGTTGCGCTCAGCGCGTTGTAGCGGTTGCGCGAAGCCGCGCCCTGGCCTTCGTGGGCGCGCACGGCAGCGTCCACCGTGGTGGCGCGGCCGTCGTGCAGGAAGGCGCCGCGCAAACGCAGGCCCCACAGCGGCGCGGTGCGCATTTCGGTCATCTTGGCCGGGCCCTGCTCAATGCCGTCACCCAGCTTGCCCATGTCGTGCAGCAGCAAGTCGGAATACAGCGGCACCGGCTTGTGCGCCAGCGCGGCCACCGGGCTGGCGCCGGTGAACAGCGCCGGGGTGTGGCAGGCGCTGCAGTTGATGCGGTCGAAGACCCGGCCACCGGCCAGCGCTGCGGCCGTCATGCGCAGCGGCGCGGGCGGCGCCAGCAGGCGCATGAAGTCGGCGGCGTGGTCGATGTCGCTGGTGCCATCGGGCCCGACGGCGTCTTCGACATCAGGCACCTGGTCCCAGATGGCCAGCAATTCCTGGTTGCCGTTGGGCGCGTTTTCCCTGGGAAAGAGGCGGCTGGTCACGCCCATTTCGTTCAGGTAGGCGTCACCGGCAAAGGCCAGCAGCGTGGCCTGCTGGGCCTTCCAGCCGTAGCGGCCGACGCGACTTTTGCCGCTGACCACGTCGGTGATGATGGCGGCCCGGCCGCGCACGCCGTCGGGCTGCGGGCGCAGCGCGCTGAGCAGGATGTCGGCATCGGGCACGGCTTCCATCAACCCGGCGCCGAACA
>JAYVBO010000670.1:0-2273 GCA_043750435.1 Betaproteobacteria bacterium
GGCGGGGCCGGCTGGGCGATGGGCGAAACTGCACACCCTGCATGCCCGACGCCGCAACGCCCTTGCCCACCCCCGCCCGCACGGCACCCGAGCCGGGCCCGCTGCATGCCGCCCTGCCCGCCGAGGCCCCCGCCAGTGTGCCGATTGCCGCGCGGCGCTGGCGCTGGCGCCGCGCGCTGCTGTGGGGCGCGCTGCTGGCGCTGCTGGGCGTGGCGCAGACGCTGTTGGTGGCGTTGACCGTGAGCTACGAATCGGTGCGCGCCCAAGATGAGGTGGACGCAGTGGCCACTGAAGCTGCGGCCGACATCCGCCACGAACTGCGGGGCGCCATCCAGACCCTGCAAGCCCTGGCCTGGAGCCAGGCGCCGCAGCCCGACTGGCGCACGGGCGCCCAGGCCCTGCTGAAGGCCCGACCGATCTTCAAGCGCGTGGAATGGCGCGATTTGAACTTGCGCGTCACCGACGCTGTCGACACGCCCTTTCTGCCGCAGTTGTTCAGCCAGATGGCCCGCAGCGACCTCAGCGCCGACGCCGAAGTGGCCTGCAACGCCGCACGCCGCGCGGCCGCGCCGATGTTCTCGCGCAGCTACTTCGTGCCGCAGGCCGGCGCACTGGGTTTGGAAGTCATCGACCTGTGCGTGCCCGAGCAACGCGCCGGGCGCGAAGCCGGTTTTTTGGTCGGCACTTTCGCCCTCACGCCCATCTTGGAAGGCGCGCTGCCCACCCGGCAGGCCCGCCGCCACGAGTTCTCTTTCGTCGAAGCCGACGGCACGCGGCTGGCCCGCGCCGGCGTGCGGCGCGGTGCCGGCGTCTACCTGGCCGAACGCGTGGTGGACCTGCCCGGCGCCACGCTGCAGCTGCGCGCCGACAGCGGGGCCGGGCGGCCCAGCCTGATCCCCAACCTGGCCACTGCCCTGGTGCTGGGCTTGTCCATCGCACTCTTCGGCGTGGTGCTGCTGCTGGCCCGCGACGTGCGTCGCCGCGCCCAGGCCGAACGCGCGCTGGCCGAGGCCCTGGCCTTTCGCAAGGCGATGGAAGATTCCCTGTCCACCGGCCTGCGGGCGCGCGACATGCAGGGCGTGATCAGCTACGTCAACCCGGCCTTCTGCGCGATGGTGGGCTTCGCGGCCGAAGCGCTCTTGCCCGCGCCGGCCGCCAAAGGCTCGGCAGCCACTGCCACGCAGCCGCCGCAGGCCTCACTCTACGCGCCGCCCTACTGGCCGCCCGAGTACGCCGCCCTGTACCAGCAGCGCCAGCAGCAGCGGCTGGAAGGCTCGGGCCGCAGCCCGGCCGAGCTGCGCGAAGGCTTCGAGACGGTGTTCATGCGGCACAACGGCGAACGCTTCCCGGTGATGATTTACGAGGCCCCGCTGGTCGACGGCCAAGGTCGGCAGACGGGCTGGATGAGCGCGGTGCTGGACCTCAGCGCGCAGCGCCGCGTCGAAGAAATTTCGCGCCAGCAGCAAGAACGCCTGCAGGCCACGGCGCGCCTGGCCACGGTGGGCGAAATGGCCTCGCTGCTGAGCCACGAACTGAACCAGCCGCTGGCGGCCATAGCCAGCTACGCCAGCGGTTCCCTGAACCTCATCAACGACCCAGCGGCTGACACACCCGGCCTGCTGAAGCAGGCGCTGGAACGCATCGCCGAGCAGGCCGAACGCGCCGGCCGCGTCATCAAGAGCGTGCACGACTTCGTGCGCCGGCGCGAGCAACTGCACGAAACCCTGGGTGCCGATGTGCTGCTGGAGGCCGTGCTGCCGCTGGCCCGCATGCATTCGCGCAAGAGCGGCACGCGCATCGAACTGGACCTGCCGCTGTCCGCTGCTGGCACGCCCATCCGAGCGCCGCGCGTGCGCTGCGACCGAACCATGGTGGAACAGGTGCTGCTGAACCTGGCGCGCAACGGCATCCAGGCCATGGAAGGTGCCACCGTGCTGGCCGAGCGCGTGCTGACTTTGCGCGTGCGCGTGCTGCAGCCAGGCCGCGTCACCTTCAGCGTCATCGACCGCGGCCCTGGCATTGCCGACGAAGTGGCTGCGCGCCTGTTCACGCCCTTTTTCACCACCCGGGCCGAGGGCATGGGCCTGGGCCTGAGCCTGTGCCGCACCGTCATTGAACAACACGGCGGCACGCTGGACTTTGGCCCTGGCCCCGACGGCGTGGGGACTGAATTCCGCTTCACGCTGGCCTCGCCCGCCAGCGCCGAAAGCGGCGAAACTGAACACCCCGTGTCTGCCCGCTGAAGCGGCTCGCCCCACTGTGACTTTGACTCT
>JAYVBO010000671.1:0-5291 GCA_043750435.1 Betaproteobacteria bacterium
GCCGATTGCCGGCTGGTCGACCAACTCACCCATGCCGATGTCTTGTGCGGCGCCACGCTGGCTGCAGCCCCGCTGCGCCTGCCGGCCGACACCGCCGTGGCGCTGGCCGCCGAGGCGGTGCGCGCCCAGCCTGCGCCGCAACACCCGGCGCGCGGGCCGCCCAGCGCCTGATCACGGCGGGCCGGCTTCAACGCCCGGCTTCCGCTGATCCCGATGCGCGCACGCTCGGCCTGGGCCCTGCGCAGCCCCTGACAGCCCCCGCGCTGCCGCCTGCACTTCCAACGCCATCGGCGTCGCGGTGCAGCGCAGCGCCAGCGAGTTCCCACCCCTTGAAGATCCCTCACCCTATTCGTGCCATCTGCCTGGCGGCGCTGGCCGCCATGGCCGCGCCTGGGTCGGCCCTTGCCCAGGCGGCGCCTGCGTCTCAGCCTGCGTCTGCGGCCACAGCCGCCACCGCCCCGCAAACCGTCGTCATCACCGTCAACCCGCTGGGCCGTGACGTGGCCACACAGGCCGCCTCGGTGCTGTCGGGCGACAGCCTGTTGCAGCGCCGCGCCGGCACGCTGGGCGAAACGCTGGACGGCCTGCCCGGCCTCAGCGCCAGCGCCTTCGGCCCGAACAGCAGCCGGCCGGTCATCCGTGGCCTGGACGGCGACCGCGTGCGCCTGCTGGACAACGGCGGCGCCTCCGTCGATGCGTCCAGCCTCAGCTTCGACCACGCCAGTGCCAGCGACCCGCTGGTCACCGAGCGCATCGAGGTGCTGCGCGGCCCGGCGGCCCTGCTGTATGGCGGCAACGCCACCGGCGGCGTGGTCAACAGCATCGACAACCGCATTCCCCGCGCGCCGGCGTTGGCCGCTCTGTCGGGCCGCAGCGAAGTGCGCTTCGGCGGCGCCGCCCACGAACGCTCGGGCGCGTTGGTGCTGGAAGGCGGTAGCGGCCAGACGGCCGGCGACTTGGCCTGGCACGTGGACGCCTATGGCCGCCAGGCCGGCGATCAGCGCGTGCCGCGCTACACCCCAGTGGACGCTGACGGCGAGGCGCTCAGCCTCAGCACCCGGGTGCGCAATTCGGCCTCACACGCGGCCGGCGGCGCGGTGGGGGTGTCGTGGGTCTCTGAACATGCCTTCCTGGGCGCGTCGGCCGAATCCACGCGCAGCCGCTATGGCGTGACGGTGGAGCCCGACGTGACCATCCGCATGCAGCGCGAACGCTACGCCCTGGCCGGCGAATGGCGGGCCTTGCCCGGCGCGCTGAACCAAGTCTCGGCCCAAGCCAGCCACAGCCTGTACCGGCATGAGGAAGTCGAGGGCAGCGGCGCCGTCGGCACCACCTTCATCAGCCAGGGTGACGAGCTGCGCGTGCAGGCCCGCCACGCGCCCGTCGCCGGCCTGCAGGGTGTATTCGGCCTGCAGAGCGAAAGTCTGGCGTTCCAGGCCTTGGGCGCGGAAGCCTTCGTACCGGCGACGCAAACCCGTTCGACCGCGCTGTTCGCCGTGGAAGAACTGGCGCTGGGCGCGCTGACCTTGAATGCCGGCGCGCGGGTCGAACGGGTCAGCGTGGCCTCAGCCGGCGACGTGCCCGGCAGTGTCGAACTCAAATTCGGCGGCGCCACCCAGCGTCGCTACACGCCGACCAGTTTGTCGCTGGGCGGGCGCATCGGCTTGGGTCCGGGCTGGCAGCTCAGCGCATCGCTGGGCCGCACCGAACGTGCGCCGGCCTACTACGAACTCTTTGCCGACGGTGTGCACGTGGCCACCGCCGCTTACGAGCGGGGCGACACCCAGCTGGGTACCGAGCGCAGCCGCCACGCTGAACTGGGGCTGGCCTGGACGCGCGGCGCGCAGTCCTTCAAGGCCAATGTCTTTGACACACGCTTCTCGCGCTTCATCTCGCTGGACGCCACTGGGGCCGTGCACACCGTGGCGGGCGAAGGCGGTGCGGCTGACCGCAGCGTGCCCATCTACGCCTTCCGCGCGGTGCGGGCGCAGATGCATGGCTTTGAAATCGAAGGCCGAACCCGGCTGCTGCAAGGGCCAGTGACGCTGGATTTGAACGCCGGCCTGGACCGCGTGCGCGGTGACAACCTGGACAGCCATGAAGCGCTGCCGCGCCTGGCGCCACGCCGTTTGCGGGTGGGCGTCGAAACCGCCTGGCAGGGCTTGCGCGGCGGCGCCACGCTGCGTGAGATGGCCCGCCAAGACCGTGTGCCGACGGGCGACGTGGCAACCGCGGGCTACACCCTGCTGGACTTGTGGGCCAGCGGTCGCCTGGCCTGGGGTGAAGACGCCAGCTGGTTCGCAAGGGTCAACAACGTCACCGACAAACTGGCCTTGAACGCGTCCACCATTGCCACCCTGCGCGGCCTGTCGCCGCTGCCAGGGCGGGCGCTGACCGTGGGCTTGCGCAGCCGCTTCTAGCCCGGTGAGGGCGGCTCAGGGCGCCAGCCGCTCGCGCACCCAGCCAGCGCCGGCCTGGCGGTAGCGCAGCCTGTCGTGCAGGCGGCTTTTGCGGCCTTGCCAGAATTCATAGGTGTCGGGCACCAGGCGGTAGCCGCCCCAATGCGGCGGGCGTGGCGGGTTCAGCAAATAGTGCGCAGCGGCCTTGGCGGCGGCTGCCACCAGCAGGCCGCGCCCCGCGATCACCTGGCTTTGGGGCGAGGCCCAGGCGCCTAGCCGCGAATCGAGCGGGCGGGTGGCGTAGTAGGCGTCGGACTCTTCGGCC
Organism: Betaproteobacteria bacterium; assembly: GCA_043750435.1. Taxonomy (GTDB): domain Bacteria; phylum Pseudomonadota; class Gammaproteobacteria; order Burkholderiales; family Burkholderiaceae_C; genus Rubrivivax. The sequence continues at coordinate 2,725 of JAYVBO010000671.1, forward strand.
GAGACCTGCTCCACGCGGCCTTCGATGCGCACCACGCGTTCCAGTTCGACCCAGTGGAACTGCAGCGCCGCCCACGGGTGCAGGGCCAACTCGCTGCCTTTGCGGCTGTTGTAGTTGGTGTACCAGACGAAGCCACGCGCATCGACGCCCTTGATCAGCACCACGCGGGTGCTGGGCCGGCCGTTGGCGCCCACCGTGGCCAGCGTCATGGCATTCGGTTCGGGCAGTTGCGCGGCCAGGGCCTGGTCCAGCCACCGCTGGAACTGCTGCAGCGGGTCGGCCGCCGAAGCGGTCTCGTCGAGTTCGTCGCGTTCGTAACTCTTGCGCAGGTGGGCGATGTCGTTCATGCAAGCAGTGTAGGCCGGGGGGTTCATCCCTTACGGGGAAGACCGTAAGTGAACGTCCCACTTTCGAGAAGGGTCATGCGCCTTCATTCTTGCTGCCTGGGCGACGGCTTGCCCTTGGCTAACGTTCCATGTGCAGTCCTTGCTGCGCACCCACCCCGCCCTCCGACCATGCGTACCCGCCCCGCCATCATCGTCACGGCCGCCGGCCTCGGCAGCCGTTTCGGCGGCGCCGTGCACAAGCTGGACCAGGCCTTCGACGGCGCCACCGTCCTGGTGGCCACGGTGCGCCACGCGGTGCAGACGCAGCTACCGGTGGTGGTGGTGACGACAGCCGGCCGCGCCGCCGCGCTGGCCAGCGTGGTGGCGCAGCGCGACATCGTCGTGCTGACCGACGCGCAGGCAGCGCGCGGCATGGGCGCGTCCATCGCCACCGGCGTTGTCGAACGTTCAGGCGCGCCGGGCTGGCTGGTGCTGCCTGGCGACATGCCGCTGGTTCAGCCCGGCACCATGCTGGCCGTGGCCGGCGCGCTGGAGCAGCACCCGGTGGCCTACGCCCAATACCGCGGCCGGCGCGGCCACCCGGTGGCCTTCGCGGCTGAGCTCTATTCCGAATTGATACAACTCAGCGGTGATGACGGCGCGCGCCGCGTGATGCTGCGCTACCCGGCCCACGGCCAGGAAGTGGAAGACCCGGGCGTGCTGCTGGATATCGACACCCCGGCCGATCTGGACGCGCTGCGCAAGGCCCACGCGCAGGTCGCCAAGCTCAAGGCCGAAGGCGTCTGACGGCTCGGGCTTCAGGCCAGCCCGTGGCGGCGCGCCAGGGCCATCAGGCGTTCTATCTCGCGGTCGTGCACGCCGCGTTCGCGCAGGGCTACCGCCGTCTCGGCCAGGTAGGCCATGGTGCTGCCGTAGCGGCCGCGCGCGTGCTGCAGGATGTGCAGCACCTCGGCGTCGCCCAGGCGCGGCAGGCACGAAGCGCTGCGCCGGCTGAGCGTGAAGGCCAACGCCACCACCGGCCCCTGCGCCGTGTGGCAGGGCAGCAGGCGGGCGTCGTAGACGCCGGTGGGTTGTTCGCGGGCCCACAGGCGGTCCAGCTCTTCCTCGGCAGTTTCGGCGCGCAGGCGGTAGACCACGCCGCGGCAAGCGCCGCCAGGCAGCATGGCGAACACCAGGCCGGGCTGTTCCGGCGTGCCGCGGTTGATGCGCGACCGCATGCGCAAGCTGCGGTGCCAGCCGTGAATGCGGGCGCTGCGGTGCTCAGCGGCGTCAAACTCGGGCCGCCAGATCAGCGAGGCGTAACCGAAGACCCACCGTTCGCCCGTGCTCGGCCACTGTTCACGCAGGCGCTGCAGCGCAGCTTGCGGGTCGCGGACGATCAATTCGGGGGCGATGGCACCCAGGGCGGTAGGGCGGCTGGCGGCGGGGCTGGGCGTCATGGGTCCACAGCATCGCACGGCGGCTGCGGCACGGGCAATGCTTGTCGCGGGCAGGCCACCGCGACTTGATTTGACGGTGTAACTCGATTACCCAACAATCCTTCGACAGGTTACAAGGCTGCCCCATGAAATCCGCCGTCCTCGAAGTCACCCTGCGCATCACCGAGCGCAGCGCCGCCACGCGCGCCGCCTACCTCGGCCGCATCGCGCGCCTGCTGCAGCGCCCGCGCGGCCCCGACCGCATGGGCTGCGCCAATGTGGCCCACGCCTTCGCGGCCCTGCCGGCGAATGACAAGCTGCGCGTGGTGGCGCAGAAGGCGCCCAACCTGGGCATCGTCACGGCCTACAACGACATGCTGTCGGCCCACCAGCCCTATGAAGGCTACCCGGCGCTGATCCGCGAACACGCCCGCCAGCGCGGGGCCACCGTGCAAGTGGCCGGCGGCGTGCCGGCCATGTGCGACGGCGTCACGCAAGGCCTGCCGGGGATGGAGTTGAGCCTGTTCTCACGCGACACCATCGCCATGGCCACGGCCATCTCGCTCAGCCACGATGTCTTCGATGCCGCGCTGCTGCTGGGCGTGTGCGACAAGATCGTGCCCGGGCTGTTGATCGGGGCGCTGCATTTCGGCCATCTGCCCTGCGTCTTCGTACCCGCCGGGCCGATGGGCACGGGCCTGTCAAACAACGCCAAAAGCAAGGTCCGCGAGCAGTACGCGCAGGGCCTGGTTGGCCGCGACGAATTGCTGCAAGCCGAGTCGGCGGCCTATCACAGCGCCGG
>JAYVBO010000672.1:0-5286 GCA_043750435.1 Betaproteobacteria bacterium
GTGTTCGAACACGAACCGCTGCCCGCCGACTCACTGTTGTGGGCGCTGCCCGGGGTGATCATCACGCCGCACAGCGCCGGCTATTCCGACAGCCACGCGCCGCGCGTGGCAGCCCTTTTTGCGGACAATCTGCGGCGCTGGCTGCAGGGGCAGCCGCTGTTGCACACCATCGCCTGAAGCACCCAAACCCCCAATGGATACCCCCTGTCCCATCGCGCGCCGCCGCTGGCTGCAGTCGGCACTGGTCTGCGCCGCGGCAGGCGCCAGCAGCGCCGCCGGGGCGCAGACCGCCAAGCCGGTGCGCCTGATCGTGCCCTTCACGCCCGGCGGCAGTTCCGACATCCTGGCCCGCACCCTCGCGCCGAAGCTGGCAGCGGCCCTGGGTGTCAACGTTATCGTCGACAACAGGCCCGGTGCCGGCGGTTCGCTGGGCGCGGCCGAAGTGGCCAAGGCCGAGCCCGATGGCAACACCCTGTTGATGGGCCACATCGGCACGCTGGCCGTCAACCCGGCGATCTACCCCAAGCTGGCCTACGACCCGGTGAAGAGTTTTGCGCCGGTGGCTTGGGTGGCGCGCGTGCCCAACGTGCTGGTGGTGCCCGCACAGTCGCCGGCGCGCAACTTGAAGGACTTCGTCGCGATGGTGAAGTCGCGCCCCGGGCAGTTCACGTTTTCGTCGGGCGGCAACGGCAGCGCCGCGCACATCACCTTCGAATTCCTGAAGCTGCGCGCCGGGTTCTTCATGTTGCACATCCCCTATCGCGGCACGGCGCCTTCGGTCACTGACCTGATCGCCGGCCAGGTCGATGCCACCTTCACCGGTGCCCCCGCCGTGCTGCCACATGTGAAGAGTGGGCGCCTGCGCGCGCTGGCGGTGTCGAGCGCCCAGCGCATCCCGGCGCTGCCCGACGTGCCCACGGTGGCCGAAAGCGGCTACTCGGGCTTCGAGGCCGACCAGTGGTACGGCGTGGTGGCACCGGCTGGCACGCCTGCGGCCGTGGTGGCACGCTTGAACGCCGAGTTCAACAAGGCCTTGGCGCTGCCCGAAGTGGCCCAGCAAATGGCTGTCGAAGGCGCGCTGCCCATGCCGGGCACGCCGCAGGCTTTCGCGGCGCTGATCCAGCGCGAACTGCCGCGCTGGGCCGAGGTGGTGAAGGCCGGTAACGTCAAACCCGAATGATGAAGATGCGCTTGCAACGCCGCACCCTGTTGACCCTGGCCGCTGCGGCCGGCGCCGCGCCTTGGCCTTTGCGCTTGCGCGCGAATACGAACTTCCCGGATCGTCCCATCACCCTGCTGGTGCCTTTCGGCCCGGGCGGCATTGCCGACCTCACGGCCCGCGCCGTGGCCGAGGGCATGGCCAAGGTGCTGGGCCAGGCCGTCGTGGTGGACAACCGACCCAGTGCGGGCAGCATCGTGGCCAGCCAGGCCGTGGCCAGCGCCAAGCCCGACGGCTACACCTTGCTGCTGATGAGCAACGGCCACGCGGTCAGTGCCGGCATGATCAAGAAGCTGCCCTACGACACGCTGAAGGCTTTCGCGCCCATCACCACGCTGGGTTTCTTTGACCTGGGCGTCTTCGTGCCGGCCGGATCGCGCTTCGCCACGCTGCGCGACGTGGTGGCCTACGCCAAGGCCAACCCGGGCAAGCTGAACGTGGGTTGCATCGCCGTGGGCAGCACCCAGCATCTGGCGGTGAAACTGTTCGAAACCGTGGCCGGTGTCGATGTGCTGCCCGTGCCCTACAAGGCCACGCCTGCGGTGCTGACGGCGTTGTTGGCCAAGGACATCGACCTGGCCTTCGAGATCGTCGGGCCCATGCTGCCGCACATGGCTGGCGGCACGGTGAAGGCTCTGGCCGTGACCTCGGGCCAGCGCAATCCGGCGCTGCCGGAGGTGCCCACCGCGGCGCAGGCCGGCATTGCGGGCTATGACGTGGCCAGCTGGAACGCGCTGGCCGCACCGGCCGGCACGCCGGCAGCCGTCATCGAACGGCTGGGCGCCGCCGCCCGCGAAGCGCTGGCCGCCCCCGCCACGCGCGACAAAATGGCCCGGTTGGGCCTGCGTTTGCAAGGCAGCACGCCGGCACAGATGCAGGCGTTGTTGGCCAGCGAAATGCGGCGTTGGGCCGGTGTCATCCGCGCAGCGAAAATCGAGGCGGAATAATCCACTGCTGGCGTCGGGCGAGCAGCCCGGTCGCGGCGCCTGTGCGGCGTGCCCGCCCTTGAAATTGGCCGCTCCGGCCCCACCGTCTTTGCCAGCAAGCGGCCTTGCGCCTTTCCATTTCCGTCTCCCCATTCATCTCTCAGAAAAATTTATGGACAAGCAAACCCTGTCATTCCAGGCCGAGGTCAAGCAGATCCTGCACCTCGTTACCCACAGCCTGTACAGCAACAAGGAAATCTTCCTGCGCGAACTGGTTTCCAACGCGTCGGACGCCTGCGACAAGCTGCGCTTCGAGGCGCTGGACAACGCCGAACTGCTGGAAGACGCACCCGAACTGCAAGTGCGCGTCTGGTACGACGAAGCCGCCAAGACCATCACCATCCGCGACAACGGCATCGGCATGACGGCCGACGAAGCGGTGGCGCACCTGGGCACCATCGCCAAGAGCGGCACGCGCGAATTCATGGCCAAGCTGGAGGGCGACAAGAAGAAGGACGCCAACCTCATTGGCCAGTTCGGCGTGGGCTTCTACAGCGGCTTCATCGTGGCCGACCGCATGACCGTGGAAACACGTCGCGCAGGCGCTTTCGCCACCGACGGCGTGCGCTGGTCCAGCGAGGGCACGGGCGACTTCGAGGTCGAGACCATCAACCGCCCCGAGCGCGGCACCGACGTCATCCTGCACCTGCGCGACGGCGAGGAAGAATTCCTGTCGGCCTGGAAGCTGAAGTCCATCATCAGCAAGTACAGCGACCACATCAGCCTGCCCGTGCTGATGGCCAAGCAGAGCTGGGACGAAGAGAAGAAAGAGCAGGTCACCACCGAAGAATGGGAGCCGGTGAACAAGGCCGCTGCGCTGTGGACGCGCGCCAAGAGCGACATCACCGACGCGCAGTACCAGGAGTTCTACAAGCAGATTTCCTACGACCAGGAAGCGCCGCTGGCCTACACGCACAACCGCGTTGAAGGCCGCACCGAATACACGCAACTGCTCTACGTGCCGGCCAAGGCGCCTTTCGATTTGTGGAACCGCGACAAGCGCGGCGGCGTGAAGCTGTACGTCAAGCGCGTCTTCATCATGGACGACGCGGAAAGCCTGCTGCCGACCTACCTGCGCTTCGTCAAGGGCGTGATCGACAGCGCTGATCTGCCGCTGAACGTGAGCCGCGAACTGCTGCAGGAAAGCCGCGACGTGAAGGCCATCCGCGAAGGCAGCACGAAGAAGGTGCTGGGCATGCTGGAAGACGTGGCCCAAAGTCACGAACCCGGCCAGACCGACAAGTACGCGGCCTTCTGGGAACAGTTCGGCGCGGTGCTGAAAGAAGGCATAGGCGAAGACCACCAGAACCAGGAACGCCTGGCCAAGCTGCTGCGTTTTGCCAGCACCACGGCCGACAGCGGCGTGTCTTTCGCCGACTACCTGGGCCGCATGAAGGAAGGCCAGGAGGCAATTTTCTACATCACCGCTGACACCCTGGCCGGCGCCAAGAGCAGCCCGCAACTGGAAATCTTCCGCAAGAAGGGCATCGAGGTGCTGCTGCTGACCGACCGCGTCGACGAGTGGATGCTGCAGCACCTCTATGAATTCGACGGCAAGCCGCTTCAAAGCGTGGCCAAGGGCGGCGTCGACCTGGGTGCGCTGCAGGACGAGGAAGAAAAGAAGCAGGCCGAGGAAACCTCCGAGGCCTTCAAGCCCATGCTGGACAAGCTGAAGGCCGCGCTGAAGGGCCGCGCCAAGGACGTGCGCACGACGACGCGGCTGGTCGACTCACCGGCCTGCATCGTGGTCGACGAGGGCGACATGAGCTCGCACCTGGCGCGTTTGCTGAAGCAGTCGGGCCAGGGCGCACCGAAAGGCATGCCGATCCTGGAAGTCAACCCGGCGCACCTGCTGCTGAAGCGCCTGGAGGTCACGCCCGAGGCGTCTTTCGACGACTTGGCGCAGATCATCTTCGACCAGGCCTTGCTGGCCGAAGGCGGGCAGCTGGAAGACCCGGCGGCCTATGTGCAGCGGGTCAACCGCTTGTTGACCGCCTGATCCGGGTTGCCGAGCCGGTTTGACGGCGCGACGGCTTCAGGCGAAGCCGTCGCCGTCGAAGGGTTTGTCGTCGCCAGCGGCCCAGCGCATGTTGGGCGCGCTGAGGTCGGCGACCGCTGCGGTGGCGGCCATCGCCTCGATCTGCTCGCGCAGTTGCGCGGTTTGCTGTGACCAATAGGCCGCGCTGCCGAAGAAAGGGAAGTTCAACGGGAAAGTCGGGTCGCTCCAGCGCGCGGCCAGCCAGGCGCTGTGGCGCAGCATGCGCAGCGTGCGCAGCGGTTCGATCAGCGTGCGTTCGCGGTCGTCGAAGGCGCTGAACTGCACGTAGCCTTCCAGCAGCGTGTTGAGCTGCTGCGCCATGGTGGCGTGGTCGCCCGAGACCAGCATCCACAGGTCTTGCACGGCCGGGCCCTGCATCGCGTCGTCCAGGTCCACCACGTGCGGCGCGCCGTCGCGCCACAGCACATTGCCCAGGTGGCAGTCGCCGTGCAGGCGCAGCGTGCTCAGCGGGGCGACGGCAGTGAAGGCCGCTTCAACAGCATCCAGCGCGCGTTCGCAGGTGCTGCGCCAGGCCGCGATTTGGGTGTCGGGGACGAAATCGCCTTCGATCAGCAGCGCCAGCGCGCGCCGGCCGTCGACCCGCGCGTCCAGATGGTGGCGGTGCACGAAAGGCTGGCGGCGCCCGACGGCGTGCAGGCGGCCGATGAAGCGGCCGAGTTGGCGCAGCGCTGCGGGGTCCTCAAGTTCGGGCTCGCGGCCGGCGCAGCGTCGCGCCACGGTGTAGCGGTGTGCGCCCGTGGGCGTGTCCAGGCAGGCCAGTGTGGGCGGGCTGCCCAGCAGGCGCAGGCCGGGGCGGTTGTCACGCGCCTGCAGCACCAGCGGTGGCACCACGGGCACTTCGGCGGCGGCCAGTTCCAGTGCAAAGGCGTGTTCTTCGACGATCTGCTCGTCCGTCCAGCGGCCGGGCCGGTAGAACTTGGCGACAACCGCTTCCTGTCCCGACAACGCGTCTTCGAGAAAGACTTGAAAAACGCGGTTCTCGTAGGAGTTCAGCTGCAACACGCGCCCGTCACCACGCAAAC
>JAYVBO010000673.1:0-12193 GCA_043750435.1 Betaproteobacteria bacterium
CGCGGAAGCTGGATTTGATCAGGGCCAGGGCCTGCTGGTCCAGGTCGGCTGCGGTCGGCGCGCTGGCGCAACCGACGACCAAAGCGGTAGCGGCCAGGCCGGCGGTGATGTAGAGGTGCTTGCGTTGCATGGTGGGTGCGCTTTCTGTGATCAACGCTTCAGGGCGGGCGCGATGGACTCGGCACCCTTGGCATTGACGCCCATGTAGACGCCCAGCGCCACGGTCACGTCAGACGCATAGCCGGGATAGGGGAAGCGCTGCTGGCGGTAGCAGTCGTTCAGGCGCCGCTGCATGCTCCACATTTCGCCGCTGGACACGCGGTAAGCCGGCCAGGCCGCGAAGCCGATGCCGTCGCCCGGGTTCTTGGTCAGGTTGGGCAGGTCTTGCAGGCGGATGCGCTTGCCGTCTTCACCGTGGCAACTGGCGCAGGAAAAGTCCATCGGCCCGCCGCGGAAGAAGAAGGCCCGCTTGCCCAGTTCGTAATAGCGCTTTTCTTCAGCGTGGCTTTGCGGCAGGGCCATCTTCTGGCCTTTGGATTCGGCCGAGATCCAGGCCGCCAGCGCGGCCAGCGTGGACTGTTCACCCTTGTCGAAACCGGTGTTGGCAATCTCGGCGGCGTTGAAGCCCTGCAGCGTTTCCATGCAGGTCAGCAGGCGCGATTCCAGGTCTTGCATGCGGCCGGTGTCGGCGAAGTAGCGCGGCAGCTGTACCCAGGCGCCCTTGACCACCCCAGCGCCCAGGCCCAAGTCGCATTTCTGCAGCGTGGTCTGCTTGGGGCCGCGCGCGATCTTCCACAGGCCTTCGCCCTTGGCTTCGAACAGTTCCGCCGGGTTGCCGTCTTCCAGCATCTTGCGGTATTCGGCGATGCCGTCGGCGGCGGACTTCTGCGCGTAGGCAAGGACCGAGGCGGTCAAGGCCAGCACGGCAGCGATCAAGGGAACAGGCTTCATGTCTCGTCCTTTTGGTTTTCTTCGCGAGGGTGCAGCGGCCGGTGGCGGCGTCAGGACACCGTGGCTTCGTCGGTGCGCGTTTCGCCCCGGTTGTCTTTCCAGGTCACGGCCACTTTGTCGCCGGCCTTGGCACCGCGAACGCTGAACTGCAGGAAGGGGTTCTTGGACACCGAAGGGCCCCATTGCGCGCTGAGCACGGGCTTGCCGTTGAGGGCTGCGCTCACGTCCTGGATGTACCAGGCCGGGATCGGTTTGCCGGCGGCGTCTTTGCGCAGGCCGGTTTCCATTTCGTGGTTCATCAGCACGCGAACGGTGGCCTTGTCGCCAGCCATCTGGGCGCGTATGCGCATCGGATCTGCCATGGTCTTGCTCCTGGAATTTTGAAAAAAGGTGGGGCTGGGTAAGGGCTGGGCTTCAGCCGCCGCAGCCGCCGAGGGTGACCTTGACTTCCTTCAGCGCGAACAGCACTCGGCCATCGGCCAACATGGCCACGGCGTAGACATTGGACGACTGACCCATCTTCACGCGGGTGGTGAAGTTGGCGTCAACCGCGTCACTCACCTCGAACATCGCCGCCATCAGGCTGGGGTTCTTTTCCACCAGCACCAGCAGGCGCTTGACGCCCGGCAACGCCGTGGCCACGGACACCGGCACCACCGCACCGTTTTCGGCGATGTCAGGGGCGGTGATGGTCACGTCCTTGCTCTCGGTGGGGGTGCTGCCACCCAGCACCTTCATCAACTCGGCCATGGTCTTGGCTTCGAAGGCCGGCGCATTGAAGGCGGCGTAGGCGACTTGGGGCAGCAGGCCGGCGGCGGCCAGCATGCCGGCCACTTTGGTGGCGTGGGTGAGTAGGTCTCGGCGGTTCAACATGTGGTTCTCCTGAAGAGCGAAAGAATACGGACTGAGGGTGCGTCGGCTGATGCGGGCGAACCCGGGTGCATCACTTCTTGGCGCCACCGGCCAGCCACGCGGCGATGGCTTTGGCGTCGGCGTCGGGCAGGGTCTGCGGCGGCATGGGTATAGCGCCCCAAAGGCCCTGTCCACCGGACTTGATTTTGCCCGCCAGATAGCTTTCCAAGTCAACGCGGCCGGCGTGCTTGGTGGCCACGTCGCGCAGTGCCGGACCGACGATTTTATTCGTCACACCATGACAGGCCATGCAATTGTGTTTCTGCGCCAAAGCCAGTGCTGCCGCTGGGGCTGTGTCGGTCTGCACGCGCGGTGCCGGCGCTGCAGGTGCGATGGGCGCGGCGGCCCCGGTTGCCGCGGCAGCCGTGCGCGTGGGCGCCGCGGGCCGTGTGGTGTCGGCCCCGCGCTGCGGGCCCACAGGGCGCTGCTGCTCGGCCAGATTGCCCATGTTGTTGCGCGCAAATTCCGGCAGAAACGACGCCACCTGGGGTTCGGCCGCGCAGTCTTTCATGCAGGCCACCGCCTTCACATCGGGCTTGCCGCCGTTGCCGATGCCGCCTTGGCCACCCTTGCCGGGCCACAGGCCGTGGTCAGTGGTGACGCCGTTGCGGTTGGGCATCAACTGCTGCGTGGCCGCCATGTTGCGGTTGGACAGCACGTAGTCGCCCGGCACCACATTGCCCATGTTCAGCATGTAGGCTGTTACCGCGTAAACCTCATTGGTGCTCAGCGACTTGGGCGCCGTCCAGGGCATGGCGCGGTGGATGTAGTCCCACAGCGTGGACAGTGTCGACACTTTCATCAGTGTCGTGCGGCCCGGGAAGGTTGGGTCGTTCAGGCGGGCCACGCGGCCGGTCTTCACATCCGCCGCCGTGGTGCCGCCCACCAGCGGCGAGAAGACCTCGTTGGCTTCGCCGAAAACGCCATGGCAGCTGGCGCATTTGGCTTCCCAGATGTCCTGACCCTGGGCGACGGAGCCCGACCCTGCCGGCAGGCCCTTGAAGTCGGGCCGCACATCGATGTCCCAGGCCGCCACTTCCTTGCTGGTGGCCGTGCGTCCCACGCCCGGGTAGGCGGTTTGCGCCCAGGCGGCCGTGCTGGCCACGATGGCCGCGCCCGCCAGCGTCAGCCGCAGTCCGGCGCGCAAGCTGCGGGTGGCGCTGCGCGCGATGTCGCGTTCACGAAAGCTGGACATTCTTCACCTCGCCGCTTTCCTGCACGAGCCAGGTCTGGATCGCGTTGTTGTGATAGATCGAGCGTGTGCCGCGCACCGCGCGCAGCTGCTTGTAGTTGGGCTGGACGTAGCCGGTTTCGTCGCTGGCCCGGCTCTGAATCAGCGTCGGCTTGCCGTCCCACACCCAGTCCATCGAAAAGCGCGTCAGGCACTTGCTCATCACCGGCCCTTGCAGGCGTGCGGTCTTCCAGTTCTGGCCACCGTCGACCGAGACATCCACCCGCTTGACCTTGCCGCGGCCGGACCAGGCCAGACCGCTGATCTGGTAGTAGCCGCTGTCCAGCAGCACCTGCCCGCCTGAGGGCGTGGTGACCACGCTCTTGCATTCCTGGGTGCTGGTGTACTGGCGGTGCAGGCCGCCGGGCATCAGGTCGATGTAGTGCACGGCTTCATCTTTGGCGCCATAGGGCTGGTCGCCGACTTCGATGCGGCGCAGGTACTTGACCCAGCTGACGCCCTGCACGCCCGGCACCACCAGGCGCAGCGGGTAGCCGTTCTCGGGGCGCAGCATTTCGCCGTTCTGGCCGTAGGCGACGAAGACTTCGCCGCTTTCGATCAATTCCATGGGCACGGTGCGGGTCATCGAAGAGCCGTCGGCGCCTTCGGCCAGCACGTAGCGGCCGCGCTTGTAGTCCACGCCGGCCATGTCCAGCAGCACCTTCAACGGTACGCCGGTGAATTCACTGCAGCTCAGCATGCCGTGGCTGTACTGGCAGGTGGGCACGGCCACATTGCCCCATTCCATGCCCGTGTTGGCACCGCATTCGATGAAGTGGAAGCGGCTGACTGAAGGCAGCCGCATGATCTCGTCCACCGTGAACACCAGCGGCTTCTTCAGCATCTTGTCGTCACTGCCGTTGATCATCAGGCGGTGCTTGGACGGGTCGATGTCCCACCAGCCCTGGTGGTGGCGCTCGAAGTGCAAGCCGCTGGGCGTGACGATGCCGAACAGGCTTTGCAGCGGCGCGAAGGACACCGAAGACTGCGTGGTCTGGGTCAGCCCCGGGCTGGGCCGGCGCTGCACATTGGCTTCGAACTTCGACGGCCTGCCATAGCCTTCCGTGGCCACGCCTTGCCCCAGGCCCTTGCTGTGGGCGGGCAGCTCCAAGATGCTGGGGTCGCCGCCTTCGGCTGGCAGGGGATTGCCCTGGGCTCGGGCTGACACAGCCGTGCCGGCCAAAGCCGCTGCCGTGGCCGCTAGATAGGCGCTGCGCACGAAGTCGCGGCGGCCGGTCTGGGCTTCGCCAAAGACCGCGCGCACGCCGTCGGGGCTGATGAAGTTTTCGGGCGCCTTGACGACGCGCCCGGGGGGGTGATCTTGAGAACGCACGCTGGGCTCCTCGGGCTGGGTCAGGTCCAGGCCTGATGGTTTTCACTGCTTATCCGGATATGCAGTTACAGCTATATTAGTATTGAGCGATTGATGACGGGCCGGGAATTACCCTCGACAGTTCTACGATCCAACTTTTGCCACCTGCCACGTCAGCAGGTGGCGCCTCACAAGGAATTGCATGTCGATAGCCTGGACCACCTTCACCCCTTGGGCTTCGTTGGCCGGCGGCTTGCTGATTGCCGTGGCCACAGCGATTTATCTGCTGGGCAGCGGCCGCATTGCGGGCATCGCCGGCATCGTGGCCAGTCCGCTGCGGGCGCTGGTGGCCGGGCGCAGCTTGCGGCCTGAAGTCGACCGCCTGCTCTTCCTGGCCGGCCTGCTGGCGGCGCCCTGGGTCTGGCGCCTGGTGGCACCCATGCCGGCCATCACGGTGGATGTGGGCCCCGTGGCCGTGGTGCTGGCCGGCTTGCTGGTCGGCGTGGGTGTGCGCATGGGCAATGGCTGCACCAGTGGCCACGGCGTGTGCGGGCTCAGCCGCCTGTCGCTGCGCTCATTGGTGAACGTGCTGGCCTTCATGGGCGCAGGCGTGGTCACGGTCTTTGTGTTGCGCCATCTGATCGGAGCCAGCGCATGAACAAGTTCTACGGTTTGCTCAGTGGCCTGGTTTTCGGCCTGGGCCTGATCCTGGCAGGCATGACCCAGCCCTTGAAAGTGAAGGGCTTCCTTGACCTGGCCGGCGCCTGGGACCCCAGCCTGGGCCTGGTGATGGGTGGCGCCATTGCGCTGGGCGTGTTTGTCTTCGCCTACGCGGCCAAGCGCCAGCGGTCTTGGAGTGGTGCGCCGATGGAGATTCCGCGCAACCGAAACATCGACACGCGGCTGATGCTGGGCGGCGTGCTCTTCGGCATGGGCTGGGGCATCGCCGGCTTCTGCCCTGGGCCGGCCCTGGTGGCCCTGGGCGCGCTGGGCCCTGGCGTCGGCACGGCGGGGCTGTTTGTGGCGGCCATGCTGGTCGGCATGTGGGCGCATGACCGCTATTTGCAAAAGCCCTGACCTTGACTCTGACCCCGGCCATCGCCGCTTCAAGCCCCGTCCCCACGCCATGCTGATCTTTCGCCAACTCTTCGACCTGCCATCGTCAACCTACACCTACCTGCTGGGCGACAGCGCAACGGGCGAGGCCGTCCTCATCGACCCGGTGTTTGAAAACGAACAGCGCGACCGCGCCCTGCTGCGCGAATTGCGCCTGCGCTTGACGGCCACGCTGGACACCCACGTGCATGCCGACCACGTGACGGCCGCGTGGTTGCTGAAGCAGCGTTGCGGCAGCCAGATGCTGCTGTCGGAACATTCAGGCGCCGTTGGTGCTGACCGCCTGTTGAAGCAGGGCGACCAGGTGCATTTCGGTGACCGCCATCTGGACGTGCGCGCCACGCCGGGCCACACCAGCGGCTGCCTGACTTTCGTGCTGGACGACCACAGCATGGCCTACACCGGCGACTGTCTGCTGATCCGCGGTTGCGGCCGCACCGACTTCCAGCAGGGCAGCCCGGCGCAGCTCTACCGCTCGGTGCACGAGCAGATTCTGTCGCTGCCCGAACAGTGCCTGCTCTACCCCGGCCATGACTACCGCGGGCTGACGGTGACCAGCGTGGGCGAAGAGCGCGCCTACAACCCGCGCCTGGGTGGCGACGTGAATGCTGACGACTTCACCGGCTACATGGACAACCTGGGCCTGCCCCACCCCAAGCTGATGGACGTTGCGGTGCCGGCCAATCTGCGCTGCGGACGGCCGAAGGACGCTTCAGCCTTTCCGCCTGAGCCGGGCTGGGCGCCGCTGACCTGCAGCTTCGGCGGTGTCTGGGAAATCCAGCCTGCGACGCTGAGCGACCTGACCGCTGGCAGCCGTTCCGCCGAGCTGCAGATTCTGGATGTGCGCGAACCGGCTGAATTCACCGATGCGCTGGGCCACATCCGCGGTTCGCGCCTGCTGCCGCTGTCGCAACTGGCGGCCCAGATGGCCAGCCTCGACGCCAGCCGGCCGGTGGTCACGGTTTGCCGTTCGGGCGCCCGTTCGGCCCAGGCCAGCCTGCTGTTGCGCAAGGGCGGCCTGACGCAGGTGGCCAATCTGGCTGGAGGGCTGCTGCGCTGGCGCGCCGAGGACTATCCGGTGGAAGGTGGCGGAGCCTGAGGCAACGTGCCTGCGCTGCCGCTGCTGAAGTCAGTTCTGCAAGTTGCGCGCGAACAGGCTGAATAGCCGTTCCCAGTGGCGCTCGGCAGCGGCGCGGTTGTAAATGGCGCCGCGCTGCGGGAAGACGAAACCGTGCTCCACCGCCGGGTACCACTCAATGCGGTGTGGCGTGCCGGCGGCCAGCAGGGCAGCCTGCAATTGTTCGATGTCAGCGGGCGGCGCCCACTTGTCGATTTCAGCGCAGGCGAAGTAGCTTTCGCAGCGCACTTGCGGTGCCACCCGGTGCGGTGAGTCGGGCGCGGCGGTGGCCATGCCGGCGCCGTGGATGGACGCGATGCAGCGCAGCCGGTCGGGGAAGGCGGCGGCCGCCCACATCACGAAAGGCCCGCTCATGCAGTAGCCCACAGCGCCGATGCGGCTGGCGTCGGCGGCGGCCTGTGCGCCCACGAACTGCAGCAGGGCCTCGGTGTCGCAGCGCGTGGTGGCGGCGTTCAGCGTGGCCATCAGGCCGAACATCTGCGCCAGGCCGGCTTCCGTGCGCTCCTTCAACTGGAAGTCGCGCGACTGTCGGTAGTACAAATTCGGCAACACCACGAAGTAGCCCACCGCCGCCAGGCGGCGCGCCATGTCGTGTAGTTCTTCGCGCTTGCCCGGCGCGTCCATGTAGAACAGCACCACCGGGTGCGGCGCGTCTTCTTCGGGGTGGACAACGAAGGCATTCATCGCGCCGTCGGCGGTGGGAATGTCGATGTGCTGTTCGATCATGGGTTCTCCGTCATTCGTCTGGTTGTCTCAGCGGCCCAGGCCATTGACGGCCTTGCAGCGGGCGATGTCACAGGCCGTGGGCAGCAGCGCGCGGTATTCCACCACCGTGCGCGCCGGGCCGCCGTCGCGGGTGCTGCAGCTTTCGCCGTGGCCATTGTCGTAGTAGCTCATCACGTCGATGCAGCGGCGCGAATGCGCCACCAGGCCGAAGAAGTGGCCCATCTCGTGGCTCAGCGTCATCTGCAGCGTTTGCGCTGCGGGGTGGCGCGGATTGCGTTGGGCCAGCAGCTTGAACATCGCGGCACTCAGCGACAGCCGGCGTGCGCCCAGGTTGGCCAGCGCGAAGTTGCCCCGCGTTTCGGCTTCGTTCCATTGCACCACCACGGGCGGCGCGCCGGGCAGCGTGGCGGCGGCTTCGCTCAGCACCTCGGCCGGTATGCCGCAAGTGGCCCAGGCCCGCGCCGCGCGCTGCACGGCGCCCAGCACAGTGGCTTCGTCGAACTGCGGTGGCGCACCGGCGTGGCGGTAGACCAGGCGCACGGCGTCCACGCCGGCCGGCCGGTCGCGCCCATCGGGCCAGGTGCGCAGTTCGCCTGGCAGGCAACTGGCCATTTCCTGCTTGCGCGTTTCGAAGGCACGGGGGGCGTCGGCCTGCACGGTGGCGGGGGCGGCCGCCGCGCAGGCGCCCGCCAGCAACCACGCCAGTCGCCCAGGGCGGCGGGCAGGGGCAGGGGCAGGGCAGGGGCGGGCCGGCATGGCTTGCATCGTAGATGGGCCCGCTGCGCCTGGGGGCTTAGGGCGCAGCCGCTGGCCCCAGCATGGCCTGCGGCCTGACCCAGGCGTCAAAGTCGGCCGCGCTGACGCCGCCCATGCCCAGCGCCGCCTCACGCAGGCTGCTGCCGTGGGCATGGGCGTGCTTGGCGATGGCGGCCGCGCGGTCGTAGCCGATGTGCGGCGCCAGCGCCGTCACCAGCATCAATGAACGGCCCAGCAGTTCACTGGTGCGCTGGGTGTCGGCCGTCAGGCCTTCCACGCAATGGGCCGCGAAACTGGCCATGGCGTCGCCCAGCAGCTGGATGCTGTCGAGCACGTCGTAGGCGATCAGCGGCTTGTAGACGTTGAGCTCGAAGTGCCCCTGGCTGGCCGCGATGCCGATGGCCACATCGTGGCCCATCACCTGGGCGCAGACCATGGTCAGCGCCTCCACCTGAGTCGGGTTGACCTTGCCCGGCATGATGGAACTGCCCGGCTCGTTCTCGGGCAGGCGCAACTCGCCGAAGCCGGCGCGCGGGCCGCTGCCCATCAAGCGGATGTCATTGGCGATCTTGTTCAGCGCCACCCCCAGCGTGCGCAGAGCGCCGTGCAGGCCGACCAGCGCTTCGTGCCCGGCCATGGCGGCGAAGAGATTGGTCGCCACTTCAAAAGGCGCGCCCAGCCGCTCGGCCAGCACGGCGGCCACGCGGCGGCCGAACTCGGGGTGGGTGTTCAAGCCGGTGCCCACTGCGGTGCCGCCGATGGCCAGCGCGTGCACCGCCGGCAGCGTTTGCCGCAGGGCCGCTTCGGCCAGCGCGAGTTGGGCCCCGTAGCCGCCGAATTCCTGGCCCAGCGTCACCGGCGTGGCGTCTTGCAGGTGGGTGCGACCGACCTTGATGACGTCGGCAAAAGCGGCCGCCTGGACGCCCAGCGCCGCGCGCAAGCGGCCCAGTGCGGCCAGCAGTGGCCGCAGCGCCAGCACCACGGCGATGTGCATGGCGGTGGGGAAGACGTCGTTCGACGACTGGCCCCGGTTGACGTCGTCGTTGGGGTGCACGCGGCGGGCCAGTGCGGCCGATGCGAGACGCGCCACCACCTCGTTGACGTTCATATTGCTCTGCGTGCCCGACCCGGTCTGCCAGACCGACAACGGAAAGGCCACGGCATCGAATTCGCCGGCCGCCACGTGCGCCGCCGCAGCCGCGATGGCTGCGGCCTTGTCAGGCGCCAGCAGGCCCAGCGCGGCGTTGACCTCGGCCGCCGCGCGCTTGATCTCGGCCAGCGCGTGAACGATTTCCAGTGGCATGCGCTGGCGGCCGATGGCGAAGAACTGCCGGCTGCGTTCGGTCTGCGCGCCCCACAGGGCGTCGGCTGGCACCGCGATGGGCCCGAAGCTGTCGGTTTCGATGCGGGTGGTGGGCTTGGCATTCATAGGGGCTCCGGGGCGCTGCTGGCCTGAGTGTGGCGGTAGAGTGGGTCACCCTCACGGCAGCGCGGCGCGAGACTTCCGAACCCTCTGCATGACACGAAAGGCACCTATGCAAATCCTGTTGAATTCAGACTCCCACACCGATGGCGGCCAAGGCATGGTCGACCACCTCACCGTGGTGGTGAAGGCCGCGATGGAGCGTTTCGGTGAACGCATCACCCGCGTCGAAGCCCATCTGTCCGAAGAGCATGCGCAGGCCCGGTCCAGCGACGACAACGTCCACTGCACGCTGGAAGCCCGCCTGGTGGGCATGGACCCCATCGTGGTGAAGGACCATGCGGGCAACGCCCACCAGGCCATCGAAGGCGCGGCGCGCAAGCTGCAGCGCGCGGTGGGCAGTGAAGTCGAGAAGCACGACACGCGCGGCCACCGCTGAGGCGATGTCGGCGGCCCTGCCCACGCTCATGGCAGCCTCCGCCCAGCACCCGCCCTGGCGCATCGCCGTTGTTGGCGCCGGTGCCCTGGGCAGCTACGTCGGCGCGCGGCTGGCGCAGGCCGGACAAGCGGTGGTGTTGATCGGCCGCGCGGCCCATGTGCAAGCCACCCTGCGCGCCGGCTTGCAACTGCACAGCGCAGGGCGCGTGGAGCCGGTCCGCGTGGACGCCACCACCGACCTGGCCGCCGTGTGCGACGCCGACCTGGTGCTGGTCTGCGTGAAGTCGGCCGACACCGCCAGCGTGGCGCAGCAACTGGCGCCGCTGCTGCGCCCGCAGGCCTGGGTGCTGAGCCTGCAGAACGGCGTCGACAACGCGGCCATCCTGGCGCGGCATTTGTGCCGTCAGCACCCGCCTGTGGCCGTTGCCGTGGCCTACATCGCGGCGGCCTTGCCCGAGCCGGGCGTGGTGCAGCATGCGGGCGGCACGGCGCTGGTGATGGGCCCTTGGGCGACGGCTGCCAGCTCGCCCGCTGCGGGCCCGTCTGCACTTGCTGGTATGCATGCGACTGCGACTGCGACTGCGACCGAGCCTGTGCCCTGGTCTGCGGTGACGGCCCTGTTCACCCACGCCGGCTTCGACGTGCGCCCCACCGCTGAACCGTTGCGCGCCCTGTGGGACAAGCTCATCGTCAACTGCGCCTGCAACGCCATATCGGGTCTGGCGCCTGCGGCCTATGGCGCGATGGCGGCGTTGCCGGCCATTCGCGAACTGCAGGCCGCGGTCGTGCGTGAAGCCGTCGCCGTGGCGCAGGCCGAAGGCGTGCCCGTGCAGCTTGAAGCCACCTTGGCCGCGGTTGAACACGTGGCGCAGGCCATGCCGCTGCAGCGCTCGTCCACCGCGCAAGACCTGGCACGCGGCCGGCCCACCGAGATCGCCCAGCTCAACGGCCACATCGCGCAACGCGGTGCCGCCCTGGGTGTGCCGGTGCCGCTGAACCAGGCGCTGTGGGCGCTGGTGCAACTGGCCGAAAGCCAGCGGCTGCCGCCAGGCTGAACCCGCGTGGCACGCTGGTTCGCCAGCGCACCGACTTGCCGGTGGCTTGCGCATACGGTGCAGGCAGCCCGGCTGAGGCTGCTTGCCGTGTCGGGCCGACATGAACCGCTGTCATCCCAACTTGAAGGACATCCGATGAAGACAACTCCACGCCACGCACTGCTCTGTGCCGCCATCCTGTCCATGACCGGCCTGGCGGCCTGCCAAAAATCGGAAGTGGCACCGCCGCCGCCCGCCGTCATCGTGCTGCCCGGTGCGCCTGGCGCTTCGGGTGCCACAGGGGCCACGGGCGCGGCTGGCGGCATGGGCGCCACCGGTGCCACGGGGGCACCCGGCTACACCGGTGCCACGGGGGCACCCGGCTACACCGGTGCGACCGGTGAGCAGGGTGCCACGGGTGCGCCAGGCCAGGGCGGCACCACGGTCATCGTCGTGCCGCCGGCCGCATCCAGGCCGAAGAATTGAAGCGGGTCACCTTGCGCGACCACACCCCTGTAACCATCACCAACCACTGGAGTTGACTATGCTAGGCACTATCCTGATCATCGCCCTGCTGCTAATGCTGCTGGGCGCCTTCCCGAGTTGGCCGCACAGCGCCAACTGGGGCTATGCACCGTTTGGCGGGATCGGCCTGGTGCTGACCATCGTTGTCGTGCTGTTGTTGCTGGGCCGGATCTAGGCCGGTTTGGCCCGGGTGTGGGCCGCAGCGGCCACGCGCCGCCGCGGCAGCTTGTGCGCCTTGGCCTCGCGCATGGCTTGGTCCGCGTGGGCCAGCAGCGAGGCCATGCTGTGGCCGTCGCGCGGGTACAGCGCGGCGCCCACGGTGGCGCCGACGCTGACGGTCAGCCCGCTCATCACGCAGGGCGCCGTGATGGCCCGCACCCAAGGCAGACGAATTCGTCACCGCCCAGGCGGCCCACGAAGTCATCGCACCGCATGCCATGCACCAGGCGCTGGCCTACCACCTGCAGCAGGGCGTCGCCGGCCGCGTGGCCCAGTTCGTCGTTGATGGCCTTGAAGCCTGTTGGCATTGCGTCAGTGCCCGCTGCAGCGCAGCCCCGGTGGGTGTGGCCCCGGCTGGCCCTTGCCCTTGCGGGTCTGCAGTCGCTTTCAAGGGCCACCCGCCTTCAGGTCT
>JAYVBO010000674.1:0-5266 GCA_043750435.1 Betaproteobacteria bacterium
GGCCTTCGCGCGCGCACATCACGAAGAACTCTTCCAGTTCACTGCGGAAGTAGGCGCTGCGGTCTTTGCGGCCCGGCGGGAAGCTGAGGGCCAACGTGGCCAGCGCGTCCAGCGTGCGAAAGTTGCCGGTGACGCGGCCGTAGTAAGTCTCGACACCGACGATGGCCACGACGATTTCCGGCGGCACGCCCCAGCGCGCTTGCGCCTGTTGCAGCCACGCTTCGTTGTCGCGCCAGAAGGCCAGGCCGGCCTGGATGCGCTGCGGCTCGACGAAGCGTGCACGGTAGGCCGCCCAGTTCATGGCGGTGCCGGCCGGGGGTGGCATCACCAGCTTGCGCACGGCCTCAACGCGGCGGGCCTGGCCCAGTTCCAGGACGATCCACTCGCGCGGCAACTGGCGGCGCTCAGCGACCTCGGTGGCGAAGGCCAGGACTTCGGCGCTGTCGCCATAAGCCGGCTCAGCCTTGACCTTGGCGGACTTCGCGATTTTGGTGACCTTGCCGGCCTTGACCGCCTTCCCGCGCTGCAGGTGCTGCGCGGCAGCGGCGGGCAGGGCCGCAGCGGCCAGCAGGCCGGCCACCAACGCGGCAGTCAGCGCAGTGCGCAGCGGATGGCGTTGGGCAGCGTAGGGCATGGCCGATTATCGGCAGGCCGGGCAGGCCGGGCCTGCCGCCTTCAGCCCAAGGCGCGGGCGGCGTCCTGGAAGCGCCGCCACCACGCGCGCTGCGGCGCCTGCGCGGGGCCGGCCTGGGCGTAGCGCGCGGCGTCCAGGGCGTCGAGCGTGCTGGCCAGCGCGTCACCGCGTGGGCCCAGCGCGGCCCGCACCAAGGCGGCCCGGGCGCGCGGGGCGTGATGGGCTTGCACCGTCACACCCAGCACCTGCAAACGGGCCTGCACGCGCTGCTGCAGGCGCTGCCAGGGGTCTTGCCGGCGGCGGTCCCACCAGGCCCAAATGGCGCCGCCCAGGGCGCCGCTGCACAGCAGCAGGGTCAGCAGCACGGCCAGGTCCTGCCAGCTCGGCGCTTCGAAGCCCAGGGCCTTCATCAGGTCGAATTGCTGGCCGCGCGCGTAGCTCAGCACCCACTGGTTCCAGCGGTTGTTCATGCCTTCCCACTGCTTGCGCAATTGGTCGGCCAGGGCCGGGCTCAGGCTGTTGATGGCGCCGGCCATCAGGCCGGGCGGCGGGCGCAGGCTGCGGCCGCGCTGCACGCGGTCGGGAGCCACGGCGGCGGTCGGGTCCACCCGTATCCAGCCAGTGCCGGCCTGCCAGATTTCGGCCCAGGCGTGGGCGTTGCGCTGGCGCACGATCCAGTAGCCCTCTTGCGGTTCGGCGTCGGTGCCCTGGTAGCCGGTGACGATGCGCGCCGGCACCCCCATGGCCCGCATGATGACCACGAAGGCGCTGGCGTAGTGCTCGCAGAAGCCCAGCTTGCGGTCCAGCCAGAACTCGTCGATTGCGTCGTCGTTGGTCGTGCCGTAGGGCCCCGGTTCCAGCGTGTAGGTGTAGTCGCCGCTGCGGATGTGGCGCAGCACGGCGTCGGCCAGGGTGCGTGCGTCGGCCTGCTGCAGCGCGGGCTGGGCACGCAGTTGCGTGGCCCAGGCCAGGGTGCGCGGGTTGGCGCGGGTCGGCAGGTCCAGCAGGTCGCGCAGACCGGGCACTTCGCTGCGCGGGCCGTGGCGGTGGTCCAGCCAGGCGCGCGCGGTGACGCGCAGGCGTTCGATCACCGGGCGGTCCAGCTGCCATTGCGCGTCAGGCCGCAGTGTCAGCAGCCAGCCCTCGGCCTGCGGAGCATCGGCGGGGGTGTCGGGCGTCAGTTCCAGCAGCGGCAGCAAGGGCAGGCGGTTGGGCTCCACCGTCATCTCGTAGGCCAGCGGTTCGCCACGCACCTCCAGGTCCAGGCGCGGGCGTTGCGCGGCCGGGAAGTTGGGCACCAGGCGCGTCCATTCGTGGCCGTCGAAACTGCTCAGCACCGGACCACGGAAGTAAAGCTGATCGGCCGGCGGCACGCGGCCGAAGAAGCGCACGCGCAGGGCAATGGCGTCGTCTTCGGCCAAGCTGGCCACGCCACCCAGGCGCAGCGAGCCCGACAGCCCGGTGCGGCCTGCTGCATCTTGCGGCAGGCCCCACAGCGGGCCGATGCGCGGGAACAGCAAGAACAGCAGCAGCATCAGCGGCAGCCCCCACAGCGCGGCCCGCGCGGCCACTGTGGCGGCGCGCCATAGCGGGGGGCGGCCTACCGGCATGTGCGACAGCGCCAGCGCCGTCAGCAGGCCCCACACGGCCACCAGCAGCCACAAGCCGGTCAGCAGCGACTGCGAATACAGGAAGTTGGTCAGCACCAGGAAGAAGCCCAGGAAGAAGACCACCAGCGCGTCGCGCCGGGCGCGCAGTTCCAGCGTCTTCAGCGCCATCAGCACCACCAGCATGGTGATGCCGGCTTCCTTGCCCAGCAGGGTGCTTTCGCCCCACAGCGTCAGGCCGGCGGCCAGCACCAGCACGGCGGCAATCAGCCAGCGGCCGGGCAGGGCGGCGCCCACCAGGGCCAGCCGCGCGCGCCACAACAGCAGCGCCACCGTCAGGCTGCCGCACCACAGCGGCAAGTGCAGCAGATGCGGTGTGCTGGCCCACGCCAGCACACCCAGGTGGAAGAGGGTGTCGCGGGCGTCGCGCGGCAGGTGCTGCGCGCGTTCACGCAGGGCCAGGAAGGCCTTCATGCCCACAGCGCCAGCAGGTCCAGCGCGGCGCGGCGGTGGGCGTCGCCCTGGCCGGGGGGCAGCGCGCTAGCGGGCAGGCGCAGGCCCCAGATGCGGCCTTCGCGCTCGGCCTGCAGCACCCAGGCGGCCAGGCGCGACAGGCGCTGTTCGGCGTCGCTGCCCTGGGTGTCCGTCCAGTCCAGCCACAGCTCACGCTGCACGGTGCCGGCGGTTTCGCGGCTGACCAGCTCACCGCTGCGCGCCACTTTTTTCCAGGCCACTTGGCGCATGCTGTCGCCGCGCCGCCAGGGCCGCACGCCGTCCAGTTCGCTGCCGCTGCTGCGCCGTGTGGCGCGTTCGTCAGACGCCGCTGTGCCGCCGCTGGGCAGCGCCGGCGGCGCGGCTTCCGGGCGCGGCCAGGCCAGCACGCGGGCGGCCGGCCGCCACACCGTCCAGGCCCGGAACAGGCCGAAGGGAAAGACGGTTTCGACCACCATGGCGGGCACCGCGTGCCAGCCGCGGCGCGGTGGCGCGATGCTGACGTGGGCCGTGGTCTGGCCCTGCGCCGGGGCGTCGCTCCAGTCGAAAGCCCGGCCGTGGGCACCGCGGTCTTCGAAGTGCAGGGCCAGGGCCAGGCGTTCGCGGCCGGGGTTGGTGATGACCACTTCCAGCACCGCCGCGTCGCCCGCATAGCCGGGGGCGGCGGGCCGCAGGTGCAGGGTCAGCCCGCGCAGATTGCCGTGCGTCATGTGCATGGACACCAGCGCCGCCCCGACCAGCAGGAAGGTCAGCGCGTAGCCCAGGTTCAGCTGGTAGTTGATGGCCGCCAGCATCATCACCGCCAGTGTGGCGGCGAAGGTGATGCCGGCCTTGGTGGGCAGGATGTAGACATTGCGCTGGCCCAGCACCCAGGTGTCGGTCAGCGGCAGGCGGCTCTGCCACCAGGCCCTGAACCAGGCTTGCGGCGACAGCATGCCGGTCAGGGTATGGCGGTGGCCTCGACCATCGCGCGCACCTGTTCGACCGCCCCGCGGCCGGCGCCGGCCACCGGCGTCAAACGGTGCGCGATGGCCTGCGGCAGGATGGCCTGGATGTCGTCGGGCGCCACGTAGTCGCGCCCGGCCATCAGCGCGCGCGCCTTGGCCACGCGCAGCACGGCAATGCCGGCACGCGGCGACAGGCCGTCGCTGAACCAGGCGCCCGAACGGGTGGCGGCGATCAAGGCCTGCAAGTAGTCCAGCAGCGGCTCGGAAGCCCGCACCGCCAGCACCGCCTGTTGCGCGGCTTCCAGCGCGGCCGGCGGCAGCAGCGGCTGCAGCTGCATGGCGGCGGCGCGGCGGTCACCACCGGTCAGCAGTTCGCGTTCGGCCGCGCGGTCGGGGTAGCCCAAGGTGATGCGCAGCAAGAAGCGGTCGAGCTGGCTTTCCGGCAGCGGGTAGGTGCCCAACTGGTCGCTGGGGTTTTGCGTGCCGATGACGAAGAAGGGCTTGGGCAGCGGGCGGGTTTCGTTTTCCACCGAGACCTGCTGCTCTTCCATCGCTTCGAGCAGCGCGCTTTGCGTTTTCGGGCCGGCGCGGTTGATCTCGTCGGCCAGCAGCACCTGCGCGAACACCGGGCCTTGATGAAAGACAAAGGCGTCCTTCGCACGTTCGAACACACTGACGCCGATGAGATCACTTGGCATCAGGTCGGCGGTGAATTGCACGCGCCGGAAATCCAGCCCCAGGCTGACCGCCAGCGCATGCGCCAGCGTGGTCTTGCCGACGCCGGGCACGTCTTCGATCAGCAGGTGGCCGCCGGCCAACAGGCAGGCGATGCAGTCCTCGATCTGCGGACGTTTGCCCACCACGATCGTGCTAATCTGATCGACCAGCTGCGTGAGCTGGCGCGCAAGGTTTGCTTCCATTCGTGGCACCTTAACCCAACACTTAAAGACGCAATCCCCCGATGAGCACCGTCTTCTACAGCCACCCGGATTGCCGCTTGCACGACATGGGCCCCGGTCACCCCGAATGCCCGCAGCGCATGGACGCCATAGCCGACCACCTGCTGGCCACCGGCCTGGACATCGCACTCCACTTCCGCGACGCGCCGCTGGCCACGCTGGCGCAAATCGGCCGCGCCCACACCTCGGGCTACGCCACCGAAATCACCGACTTGCTGGAACATGTGCGCGATGAAGGCCAGAGCCGCGCGCTGGACCCCGACACCATCGCCAGCCCCGGTACCCTGGCCGCCGTGCTGCGCGCCGCCGGCGCAGCCGTGGCCGCCACCGACGACGTGATCGCTGGCCGCGCAGAAACAGCTTTTTGCTGCGTGCGCCCGCCCGGCCACCACGCCACGCGCGACGAAGCGATGGGCTTTTGCTTCTTCAACAACGTGGCCGTGGCCGCCCGCCATGCGCTGGACGTGCACGGCTTGAGCCGCGTGGCCATCATCGATTTCGACGTGCACCACGGCAACGGCACCGAAGACATCATTGCCGGTGACGACCGCGTGCTGATGTGCAGCTTCTTCCAGCACCCGCTCTACCCGTACAGCGGCGGCGTGCCCAAGGGCACCAATATGGTCA
>JAYVBO010000675.1:0-5266 GCA_043750435.1 Betaproteobacteria bacterium
AGCTGCCGACGCCGCTGTGGCTTTCGAGCGGCTGCGCGCCAAGGTCGAGTCCTTCGCCTTCCCGCAGATCGGCCACATCACCGTCAGCGCCGGCTACACCGCGCTGCGTCCCAACGACACACCGGCCACGGCTTTCGACCGCGCCGACAAGGCCGTCTATTACGCCAAACAGAATGGCCGCAACCAGGTCCGCTACCACGCCGATCTGGTGGCGCAGGGTCTGCTGACGGACGAATCGCGCGACAGCGACGTCGAACTGTTCTAGCCCGCCGGGCCGGCGGCTTTCACCACGGCATAGCGCAGCAAGGTTTTTTCGCGTGCCTGGGCGTGGTCCACCACCGGCAGCGGGTAGTTGCCGGCAGCGCCCAGCCTGACGCCGGCCGCCGCCAGCGCCAGCGGCGACGCCAGCCACGGCGCGTGGATCAACTTGCTGGGCAGGCCGTTCAACTGCGGCAGGTAGCGGCGGATGAACTTGCCGTCGGGGTCGAAGCGCTCGCTCTGCGTCACCGGGTTGAAGATGCGGAAGTAGGGTTGGGCGTCACAACCGCTGGAGGCCGCCCATTGCCAGCCACCGTTGTTGGCGGCCAGGTCGAAGTCGTTCAAGTGCAGCGCGAAATAGGCCTCGCCGCGCTTCCAGTCCAACCCCAGGTCCTTGGTCAGAAAGCTGGCCACCACCATGCGCAGGCGGTTGTGCATATAGCCGGTCTGGTTCAGTTGGTGCATGGCGGCGTCGACCAGCGGGTAGCCGGTGCGCGCCTCGCACCAGGCCGCGAACAATGCGTTGCCCGACTTGCCGTGTTCCCACTTGATGCGGTCGTAATCGGGCTTGAAGGCGCGGTCCACGACACGCGGGTGGTGGTGCAGGATCTGGTGGTAGAAGTCGCGCCAGATCAGTTCCGACAGCCAAACCTGTGCGCCGCGCGAACCGGCTGCAGCCCGCGTGTGCGCTTCGCGCGCCAGGCGGCGGATGCTGACCGTGCCGAAGCGCAAATGGGTGCTCAGGTAGCTGGGGCCTTTCAGCGCGGGGAAATCACGCGTGTCGCCGTAACGGTCGATGCGGGTCAGGAAGTCGTCCAGCATTTCCCGGCCGCCGGCCGGGCCTGTGGGCAGGCGCAGTTCGTGTAAATTGGTTTTGACGAAACCCAACGCCTCTAGCGCCGGCACGCCAGGCTCCGTCGCCGGCCGAGGCGCCAGCGCGCCGGCGTAGCGCGCCACCGGGTAGCTGCTGAGAAAGAAATCGTCGGCCTTCTTCAGCCAGGCATTCTTGTACGGCGTGAACACCGAAAACGGCCCGCCGGACAGAGTCAACACCTCGTTGCGCTCGAACACCACGTGGTCCTTGCCGGTGTGCAGTACCACGCCGGCGTCGGCCAGCGCGCCGCGCACTTGGGCGTCGCGCGCCAGGCCTGCGGGTTCGTCGTCGTGGTTGGCGTAGACGGCCTGCACACCCAGGCTCAGCGCCAAGGCCGGAATCTCGCTGCGCGCCCAACCGTGGCGCACGATCAGCCCGGCGCCTTCTACGCCGTGCGAAGCCGCCAGCGCCCGCAGTTCGGCGTCCACACCGACCAGGCTGTCGCGGATGAATTCCACGCGGCGGTCACTGCGCGGCAAGCTGTCCAGAATCTCGCGGTCGAAGACGAACACGCACCACACCTGGCGCGCATGGCGCAGCGCGTGGTGCAGGGCCGCGTGGTCGGCGGTGCGCAGGTCGCGGCGCAGCCAGACCAGGGCGCGGGAGAAGGTTTCCGAAGGGTAGGCGTGGTTCACGGGCGTGAGTGTGCCGGGAATAGAATTGCCACATGCCCATAGGCTCTCGCATTGACCTCACCAACCAGTTCCTGATCGCCATGCCCGGCATGGCCGATGAGACGTTTTCGGGCGCCGTCGTCTACCTTTGCGAGCACAACGAAAAGGGCGCGCTGGGCCTGGTCATCAACAAGCCCATCGCCATCAAGCTGCGCAGCCTGTTCGAGAAGGTCGAGCTCAACCTGGGCTACGAAGGGCTGGGCAACGAGCCGGTCTACTTCGGCGGGCCGGTGCAGACCGAACGCGGCTTCGTGCTGCACGAAAAAGTGGGCGAGGGCAGCGCGCCCTACAACAGCACACTGTCCATACCCGGCGGCCTGGAAATGACCACCAGCAAGGACGTGCTCGAAGCCTTGGCCGAAGGCGGGGGGCCGCGCAAGGTGCTGGTCACGCTGGGCTACAGCGGCTGGCAGGCCGGGCAGCTGGAAGACGAGATCGGCCGCAACGGCTGGCTCACCGTCGACGCCTACCCCAAGGTGATCTTCGACACGCCGATAGACCAGCGCTACGACCGCGCCGTGGGCCTGCTGGGCATCGACCCCCGCATGCTGTCGCAAGAGGCGGGTCACGCTTGACCGCTGGCACCGAGCGGACCGCCCTTCGCGCCATGGTCCGCAGCTTCATTGCATTCGATTTCGGCACCCGTCGTGTCGGCGTGGCCACCGGCAACACGCTGTTGGGCAGCGCCAGCCCGCTGAAGACCGTGGCCGCCGAGGGCGACGCGCGCTTCGCGGCCATCGCCACGTTGATCCAGGCATGGCAACCCGACGCGCTGGTGGTCGGCGTGCCTTTCCACCCCGACGGCGCCGAACACGAAAACACCGTAAAAGCCCGCCGTTTCGCCCGTCAGTTGCACGGCCGGTTTCGTTTGACGGTGCATGAAGTGGACGAGCGCTACAGCACCACCGAGGCCTTGTCTGACGGTGCGAAAGATGCCGACGCTGCATCGGCCGTCATCATCCTCGACCAGTATTTGCGCACCCTGCCCGAATCTTCAGAAAGTTCCGATGCTTCAACTTGATGCCGAAGCCCTGTACGCCGAGATGCGCGATGGCCTGCGCGGCCTGCTGAAGTCCGACACGGCCCTGGTAGGTATCTGGTCGGGCGGCGCCTGGCTGGCCGAACGCCTGCAGCGCGACCTGGGCTTGCCGGGCGGCGACAAGGGCTACGGCGTCATCAGCAGCACGCTGCATCGCGACGATTTCAGCGCGCGAGGGCTGGCATCGGGCACCGACCCGACGAGTCTGCCGTTTGCCATCGACGGCCGTCACATCGTGCTGGTCGACGACGTGCTCTACACCGGCCGCACCGTGCGCGCGGTGGTCAATGAACTCTTCGACTTCGGCCGTCCGGCCAGCGTGACCCTGGCCGTGCTGGTGGACCGCGGTGGCCGTGAACTGCCGATGGCGGCGGCCTACGCAGCCGCCAAGATCACCCTGCCGGCCACGCAGAAACTGTCGCTGGGGCGCCGTGACAACGGCAGTTTCCACTTCAGCGTGACCGAAGCCGTGAACACCTAACCCCAGAAGTGCGCACCATGCTTTCCCGACGCAACCCCCAGCTCAACACCCACGGCGAGTTGATCCACCTGCTGTCCATCGAAGGCCTGCCCAAGGCCGTGTTGACGCAGATTTTGGACACCGCCGGCACCTTCCTCAGCGTCAACGACCGTGAGGTGAAAAAGGTGCCCCTGCTGCGCGGCAAGAGCATCTTCAATCTGTTCTTCGAGAACAGCACGCGCACCCGCACCACGTTTGAGATCGCGGCCAAACGGCTGAGTGCCGACGTCATCAACCTCGACATCGCCAAGAGCAGCACGGCCAAGGGCGAAAGCCTGCTGGACACCATCGCCAACCTCAGCGCGATGCACGCCGACATGTTCATCGTGCGTCACGCCGAGAGCGGCGCGCCCTACCTGATTGCCCAGCACGTAGCGCCGCATGTGCACGTGGTGAATGCCGGTGACGGCCGCCATGCCCACCCTACGCAGGGGCTGCTGGACATGTACACCATCCGTCACTACAAGAAGGACTTCACGCAGCTGGCCGTGGCCATCGTCGGCGACATCGTGCACAGCCGCGTGGCGCGCTCCGACATCCATGCGCTGACCACGCTGGGTGTGCCCGAGATCCGCGCCGTCGGGCCCAAAACCCTCGTGCCCGGCGACCTCGCCGGCATGGGCGTTCGCGTGTGCCACAGCATGGAAGAAGGCATCCGGGACGCCGACGTGATCATCATGCTGCGCCTGCAGAACGAACGCATGAGCGGCGGCATGCTGCCCAGCGCCGGCGAGTTCTTCAAGAGCTACGGCCTGACGCCCGAAAAGCTGGCGCTGGCCAAACCCGACTGCATCGTGATGCACCCCGGGCCCATCAACCGCGGCGTTGAAATCGACAGCAGCGTGGCCGACGGCAAGCACAGCGTGATCCTGCCGCAGGTGACTTTCGGCATCGCGGTGCGCATGGCGGTGATGAGCACGATTGCAGGGAACCAGGCATGAAGATCCTCATCCAGAACGGCCGTGTCATCGACCCGGCTTCGGGGCGCGACGAAGTGGCCGATGTGGCCATCGCCAGCGGCCGCATCGTTGGCATCGGAAAGCTCCCCGACTTCGGCGCTGACCGTGTCATCGAAGCCCGCGGCCTGATCGTCGCACCGGGCCTGGTGGACCTGGCCGCGCGCTTGCGCGAACCGGGGCAGGAACACGAAGGCATGCTGGAAAGCGAACTGGCGGCCGCAGCGGCCGGCGGCGTGACCAGCCTGGTGTGCCCGCCCGACACCGACCCGGTGCTGGACGAGCCCGGCCTGGTGGAAATGCTGAAGTTCCGCGCCCGCAAGCTGAGCCGCTGCCGCGTCTTTCCGCTGGGCGCCTTGACCCGCAAGCTGGAAGGCCAGACGCTGACCGAGATGGCCGAACTGACCGAGGCTGGCTGCGTGGGTTTCTCGCAGGCTGACGTGCCCGTGACCGACAGCCTGGTGTTGTTGCGCGCGCTGCAATACGCGTCCACCTTCGGCTACACGGTGTGGCTGCGCCCGCTGGACGCCTGGCTGAGCAAAGGCGTGGCGGCGCAGGGCGCCATGGCCACGCGGCTGGGTTTGACGGGCGTGCCAGCGGTGGCCGAGACCATCGCGCTGCACACCATCTTCGAATTGGTGCGCGCCACCAAGGCCCGCGTCCACCTGTGCCGTTTGTCCACCGCCGCCGGCGTGGCGCTGCTGCGCGCGGCCAAGGCCGAAGGCTTGCCGGTGACGGCCGACATCAACATCCAGTCGCTGCACCTGACCGATGTGGACATCGGCTACTTCAACGCCGACATGCGCGTCACGCCGCCGCTGCGCCAGGGCCCCGACCGCGCCGCGCTGCGCGCCGGCCTGGCCGACGGCACCATCGACGCGCTGGTGTCTGACCACAACCCGGTGGCCGACGACATGAAGAACCTGCCCTTCGGCGAAGCCGAAC
>JAYVBO010000676.1:0-2256 GCA_043750435.1 Betaproteobacteria bacterium
CGGCGTCCGGGATTTCCGGTGCGTCGTGCACGTAGTAGCGCTGGGCATGATGATGCAGCTGTGCGGCCAGTTCGGCCGCACGCTGTCGGGGGTCTTCAAGCGGCATGCGCAGCATTGTCTGGCATCGCCCGAACAGCCCCCAAGCCAGCCACTCCGCCCCGTCTTCCACCCACCCGTCAGCAGGCCCAGCATGTCCTTCGACTTCGACCTCATCACCCTCGGCGCCGGTTCCGGCGGCGTGGCCGCCTCGCGCCGCGCGGCCCTGCACGGGGCCCGCGTGGCCATCGTCGAGGGCAGCCGCGTCGGCGGCACCTGCGTCATCCGCGGCTGCGTGCCCAAGAAACTGCTGATGTACGCCGCGCAGTTCGGCGACGCCCTGCGCGAGGCCCGCGGCTACGGCTGGGACGTGGCCACGTCGCAGTTCGACATGGCCCGCTGGGCGGCGGCCAAGGCCGCCGAGACCGCCCGCCTGGAGGGCATCTACCACCACATGCTGCAGGGCAGCGGCGTGACGCTGTTTGCAGGCTGGGCGCGCGTGCTGGGCCCGCAGCGCGTGCAGATCGGCGAGCGCGTGGTCACGGCCGAACGCATCCTGATCGCCACCGGCGGCAGCATCGTGCGCGACAGCATCCCGGGCATCGAAGCCTGCCCGGCCAGCGATGAATTGCTGGACCTGACCGCCCTGCCCGAGCGCGCGGCCGTCATCGGCGCCGGCTTCATCGCCATCGAATTCGCCAGCATGCTGGCGCGCCTGGGGGTGGCGGTCAGCGTCTACTACCGCGCCGAACTGCCGCTGCGCGGTTTTGACGAGATGCTGCGCACCGCCTGCGCGGCCGAACTGCAGGCCGCCGGCATCGCCCTGCACCCCGGCAGCACGCCCAGCCGCGTGCAGCGCACCGATGCCGGCTACCTGCTGGTGCTGGGTGAAAGCCGCGTGGCCGAATACCCTTGGGTGCTGAACGCCACCGGCCGCCGCCCCAACACCGCCGGCCTGGGGCTGGACAGCCTGGGCATCACCCTCGACCAAGCCGGCGCCGTGCCGGTAGACAACCACCTGCAGACCACGGCAGCCGGCGTCTACGCCATCGGCGACGTCACCAACCGCAAGAACCTGACGCCAGTGGCCATCGCCGAGGGCCGCGCGCTGGCCGACACCCTGTACGGCCCCAACCCGCGCAGCGTGGACCTGAGCCACGTGCCCAGCGCGGTATTCACGTTACCGCCGATTGCCAGCGTCGGGCCCACCGAAGCCGAACTGGTCGCCGAAGGCCGCCACGTCAAAGTCTTTGAAGCCGACTTCCGGCCGATGAAACAGGCCTTCATTGGCGGCAGCGAACGCACGCGCATGAAGCTGCTGGTCTGCGCCACCACCGACGCGGTGCTGGCCGTGCACATGATCGGCGCCGACGCGCCCGAGATCGTGCAGAGCCTGGCCGTGGCACTGACCGCCGGCGCCACCAAGTCCGACTTCGACCGCACCATCGCCATGCACCCCACGGCGGCTGAAGAATTCGTGCTGATGCGCGAAGTGACGCGCACGCTGGAGCCCGCTGCGCCGGGCTGAATCAGCCTGGTCGCAAGGGGCGGCTTCAGCTGAAAAGGCGCCGCGCCGCGGCCGAGCCCGCCGGCAGGTCCAGCGCTTCCAGGCGCAGGTACAAACCGTCCAGTTCCTGGCCGATGTCGGCAAAAGCCTGCAGGCTGATCGGCTGGC
Organism: Betaproteobacteria bacterium; assembly: GCA_043750435.1. Taxonomy (GTDB): domain Bacteria; phylum Pseudomonadota; class Gammaproteobacteria; order Burkholderiales; family Burkholderiaceae_C; genus Rubrivivax. The sequence continues at coordinate 1,712 of JAYVBO010000676.1, forward strand.
CCTGGTCATCGCCCAAGGTGGCTTCCAGGTCTTCAGTCAACTTGCGCGCGGCCAGGTGCCAGGCCGGGAAAGGCTCTTTGCTGGCCGGGGTCTGCGGCACGTCCAGGGTCAGCGTGCAGTCGCGGATGGCGCTGGCTTGCGGGTCTTCAGCCAGCGCGGCCTGGGCGTCCACGGCCAGCACCAGCATCGGCGGGGCCCCTTCTTCGCCCGAAGGCAGCACCAGGCGGCCCGGCACCGCGCCGGGCACGAAACCCAGACGGGCCGCCACATGCTGCACATAGCCGACCGACCAGGCCCCGCCCTTGGTGCGCAGGGTGACGGTCAACTGCGCGTCCAGCGGCCCGGTCAGGGCGTCCAGTTCGCGTGCGCGGGACACCACTTCCAGCATGTCGGGCGCGTTCGAGCCGTCCACGCTGGCACCCACCGCCTCGGCGTAATCCTGCAACTTCTGCATGAATTCGCTGTATTCGATTTCGTTCAGCGGGCCGCTGCGGCTGGCCAGCTGCAGGCCGGCCTGCAATTCGCCGTAGCGTCGGCCAGCGGTC
>JAYVBO010000677.1:0-5251 GCA_043750435.1 Betaproteobacteria bacterium
CGCGTGCCCATGCGCGTGACGGCCATGCCATTCACGCCCAACCATTACAAGCGTTGATAGACGCCATTCTTTCCACCAACCCGACCGCACAACAGGAGCCCTGCCCATGACCACCAAGTACACCCCCGATCACGAGTGGATCAACATCGAAGACCACGAAGGCGCCGTTGTCGGCATCACCCACCACGCGCAAGACGCGCTGGGCGATGTGGTCTTTGTCGATCTGCCCGAAGTCGGCCGCAGCTACAAGATGGGCGAAGTTGCCGGCGTCGTGGAATCGGTGAAGGCCGCCGCCGACCTGTACATGCCGGTCAGCGGCGAGGTGGTGGAAGTCAACGAAGCGCTGCGTGCCGACCCCTCACTGGCCAACACCGACCCGCTGGGCAATGGCTGGTTCTTCAAGGTCCACGTCACCGACATGGGCGACTTCGACCGCCTGATGGACGGCGCCGGTTACGACGCCCTGTTGAAGACCGCCTAAAGCAAGAAGAAGAGCCCGGCCATGCTGATGTCTGCCCTCAAGCCCCTGGGCGAACTCGAGAACAACACCGAGTTCGCTGCCCGCCACATTGGCCCCTACGCCGACGACGAAGCGCACATGCTGTCGGTCATCGGTGCGGCCAGCCGGCGCGCGCTGATCGACGCCATCGTGCCGCGCGCCATCGCGCGCAGCCAGGCTATGGATCTGCCTGCGCCGCTGACGGAAGCCGCCGCACTGACGGAGCTGAAGGCCGTGGCTGCGCGCAACCAGGTGCTGAAGAGCTACATCGGCCAGGGCTATCACGGCACGCTCACGCCGGGCGTCATCCTGCGCAACATCCTTGAGAACCCGGCCTGGTACACGGCTTACACGCCCTACCAGGCCGAAATCAGCCAGGGCCGCATGGAAGCGCTGGTGAATTTCCAGACGATGGTCTGCGACCTCACCGGCATGGCGATGGCCAACGCCAGCATGCTGGACGAAGCCACCGCCGCGGCCGAAGCCATGACCTTGGCCAAGCGCAGCGTTAAGAGCCCGAGCAGCACCTTCCTGGTGGCGGGCGACTGCCACCCGCAGACCATCGAAGTCATCCGCACCCGGGCTGCGCCGCTGGGCCTGAATGTGGTGCTGGCCAATTCGGCCGAAGCCTGGGACGCGCTGATCGCCGCCGGCGACTACTTCGCCGTGCTGCTGCAGATGCCCACCACCAGCGGCAGCCTGCACGACGTGCGCGCAGACGCCGCGCGCATCCACGCGCACCACGCCGCCTTCATCATCGCCGCCGACCTGCTGGCGCTGACCCTGATCACGCCACCCGGCGAACTGGGCGCCGACATTGCGCTGGGCACCACGCAGCGCTTCGGCGTGCCCATGGGCGGCGGCGGCCCGCACGCCGCCTACCTGGCCTGCCGCGACGAGTTCAAGCGCAGCCTGCCGGGCCGGCTGGTGGGGGTCAGCATCGACCGCCATGGCAACCCGGCTTACCGCCTGGCGCTGCAGACGCGTGAACAGCACATCCGCCGCGAGAAGGCCACCAGCAACATCTGCACGGCGCAGGTGCTGCTGGCGGTGATGGCCAGCATGTACGCGGTCTACCACGGGCCGGCGGGGCTGAAGCGCATTGCGCAGCGCGTGGCCAGCTACACGGCGATCCTGGCGCGCGGGCTGACGGACCTGGGCCTCAAGGTGCGCAGCACCAGCGCCTTCGACGCCATCACCCTGGACACCTTGGATCAGACCGACGCCATCGCCGCCCGCGCCGTGGCCGCCGGCATGAACCTGCGCCGCTACCCCGAGTGGGGCAACACGATGCTGGGCATCAACCTGGACGAGACCACCACGCGCGACGACATCGCCGCGCTGTGGGCACTGTTCGCGGCGCCGGGGCAGACGCTGCCGCAGGTGGCCGATTGCGACAAGGGAATCGAATCGATGATCCCGCCGGCGCTGCGCCGAAGCAGCGCCTTCCTGACGCACCCGGTGTTCAACACCCACCACAGCGAAACGCAGATGCTGCGCTACATCCGCAGCCTGAGCGACAAGGACCTGGCGCTGGACCGCAGCATGATTCCGCTGGGTTCCTGCACCATGAAGCTGAACGCCACCAGCGAGATGATCCCCATCACCTGGCCGGAATTCGCCAACGTACACCCGTTTGCGCCGCGTGAGCAATTGGCAGGCACTTGGTTGATGAACGACCAACTCTGCGCCTGGCTCAGCCAGGCCACGGGCTACGCCGGCGTCAGCCTGCAACCGAATGCCGGCAGCCAGGGCGAATACGCCGGCCTGCTGGTCATCAAGGCCTTCCACGAAAGCCGGGGTGAAGGCCACCGCAACATCTGCTTGATACCGGAAAGTGCCCACGGCACCAACCCGGCCAGCGCGCAGATGGCGGGCCTGACGGTCGTGGTGACGAAGTGCGACGCGATGGGCAATGTCGACATGGACGACCTGCAAGCCCAGTGCGAAAAACACAGCGCGAACCTGGCCGCCGTGATGATCACCTACCCCAGCACGCACGGCGTGTTCGAGCTGCGGGTGAAGGAACTCTGTGCCCTGGTGCACCGGCACGGCGGGCGCGTGTATGTCGACGGCGCGAACATGAACGCGCTGGTCGGCGTGGCCGCGCCAGGCGAGTTCGGCGGTGATGTCAGCCACCTGAATCTGCACAAGACCTTCTGCATCCCGCACGGCGGTGGCGGGCCGGGCGTGGGGCCGGTGGCGGTCGTCGCTGATCTGGTGCCTTTCCTGCCGGCGCACCGCGCCGCGGGCATCGGTGGTGAGCACAGCGTGGGCGCGGTCAGCGCCGCGCCACTGGGCAATGCGGCGGTGCTGCCGATCAGCTGGATGTACTGCCGCATGATGGGTGCTGAGGGCCTGCGCGCCGCCACCGAAGTGGCCATCCTCAGCGCCAACTACATTGCCGCGCGCCTGGCCGACCACTACCCCGTGCTCTACAGCGGCGGCAACGCCAGCCTGAAGGGCGGCGGCGTGGCCCACGAGTGCATCCTCGACATCCGCCCGCTGGCCAAGCGCAGCGGCTGCGGCGCCGAAGACGTGGCCAAGCGCCTGATCGACTACGGCTTCCATGCGCCCACGCTCAGCTTTCCGGTGGCCGGCACGCTGATGATCGAGCCGACCGAAAGCGAAGCACTGGCCGAGTTGGACCGCTTCTGCGACGCCATGATTGCCATCCGGCAAGAGATAGCGCAAGTGGAAAGCGGCGGCTGGCCGCAGGACGACAACCCGCTGAAGAACGCGCCGCACACGGCCGCTGCGTTGATGAAGGCCGAGTGGCCTCACCCCTACAGCCGCGAACAGGCGGCCTACCCGGTGGCCGTCTTGCGGGCGCAGAAGTACTGGAGCCCGGTCGGCCGGGTGGACAACGTCTGGGGCGACCGCAACCTCAGCTGCAGCTGCCCGCCGCTGAGCGCCTACGAAAGCTGAAGCCATGGCGGTGTCGGTCTTCGACCTCTTCAAGATCGGCATCGGCCCGAGCAGCAGCCACACCGTGGGCCCGATGCGCGCAGCGCGGCTGTTTGCGCTGCGCCTGGAACACGACGGCCTGCTGCCGCGCACGGCGCGCGTCTGCAGCCAGCTTTACGGCAGCCTGGGCGCCACCGGCAAGGGCCACGGCAGCGACAAGGCCGTGCTGCTGGGGCTGGCCGGCTACGAACCCGACACGGTGGACGTGGACGCGGTGGATGGCATCCTGGTCACGCTGCGCGCGCAGGCGCGCCTGCCGCTGCTGGGGCTGCACAACGTGGCCTTCAATGAGAAGGACGACCTGAAGTTCTTTCGCCGTGAGACCTTGCCGCTGCACGCCAATGGCCTGCGCTTCACCGCCTTCGATGCGGCCGGTGTCGAACTGGCGCAGCGGGTGTACTACTCGGTGGGTGGCGGCTTCGTGGTAACGGAGGAAGTGCTGGCCGACGGCGCGCGGCACAAGGTCATCGCGCCCGACACCACCGCCCTGCCCCACCCCTTCCACAGCGGCGACGAACTGCTGCTGCGGGCGCGCGAAATGGGCGGCTCCATCGCTACCGTGATGCGCGACAACGAACGCCACTGGCGCAGCGACGCCGAGATCGACGCCGGCCTGCTGAAGATCTGGCGCGTGATGCAGGACTGCGTGGTGCGCGGCTGCGCCGCTGAAGGCGTGCTGCCCGGCGGCTTCAAGGTCAAGCGCCGCGCCAAGGCCCTGCGCGACGCGCTGACGGCCCACCCGGAACAAGCCCTGAGCGACCCGCTGCAGGTGCTGGACTGGGTCAACCTGTACGCCTTGGCCGTCAACGAGGAAAACGCCGCCGGCGGCCGCGTCGTCACCGCGCCCACCAATGGCGCGGCCGGCATCGTGCCAGCGGTGCTGCACTACTACACGCGCTTCTACCCGGGGTCGTCCGACGCCGGGGTCATCGACTTCCTGCTGACCGCCGCCGCCATCGGCATCCTGTACAAGGAAAACGCCAGCATCAGCGGCGCCGAAGTCGGCTGCCAGGGTGAAGTCGGCGTGGCCTGCAGCATGGCCGCCGGTGCGCTGTGCGCGGTGATGGGCGGCACGCCCGAACAGGTGGAAAACGCCGCTGAAATCGGCATGGAACACCACCTGGGTCTGACCTGTGACCCGGTGGGCGGGCTGGTGCAGATACCCTGCATCGAACGCAACGCCATCGCCAGCGTGAAGGCCATCAACGCCGCGCGCATGGCGTTGCGCGGCGACGGCACCCACTTCGTCAGCCTGGACCAGGTCATCAAGACCATGCGCGAAACCGGCGCCGACATGATGACCAAGTACAAGGAAACATCCCGTGGCGGGCTGGCGGTGAACATCGTCGAATGCTGAAATTCTGAAGGCCGGGCCGGCGCTGCGGCGGTCGGCGGCGGCGCGGCCGACCTCAAGCTGAAGCCAGGCCGGCCGATAGGAACACAGAGTCCCCCGTTGGCCGCAACCCGCAGCCAGCACCACCCTGTGCTTGCCTGAAGATGCCCCAGCTGCCCCCGAACTTGCAACCGCCGTCTGCGGCCAGCCTGGCCGACGACCAGCAGGCGCGCCTGCCGCTGCGGCTGCGGCGCAACCTGGCCGCGCTGAGCCTGGTGGGTGCCACGCTGCTGGCCCTGCCGGTGGTGCAATTGCTGCGCTACCAGTCGGCCGAACTGGACGCCTTGACCACCGGCCGCGCCAAGCTCGACCCCGTGGCGCGCGCCGTGCACCTGCAGCGCGGCCTGCTGGCCCACCGCGACATCGCCGGTCAGGTGCTGGGCGGCCATCCC
>JAYVBO010000678.1:0-5239 GCA_043750435.1 Betaproteobacteria bacterium
GCCAGCACGCCGTTGGGCTGCGCGTCCAGGCGGGTCGCCAGCACGATCTGGCGGTTGAGCTGCACACCGGAAATCTCCGACATCACCAGTTGCGTGGGCGGCTCAATTTCCTTGAACACCGACACCGGCATGATGGTGGCCCAGCGGCCGCGGCCAACCAGTTCGCGGATCGAATCCACCGAGTCGATCTCGGCGTCGACCTTGAGCTGCTGGCCCAGAGACGCCAGTTGCCGCTCGACAATGCCGCGGTGCAGGCTGGTCATCATCAGCTTCACGCGCGCCAGTTGGTGGGCCGGCACCACCGGCCCCAGCCGCATGCTGGCGTGTGACACCAGCACAAAGGGTTCGGCCAGTTGCGGCTGCAGCAGCAGGGGCCGGCCGGCATCGGGGTTGGTCACGATGGCCATGTCGATGATGCCGCGCTCCAGCCATTCCAGCAGCGCGGGTGTGAAGGCCTCGCGGGTGCGCAGCACCACGCCGCTCAGCGTGTGGGTGCAGGCCTCGAACAGGCCCGGCACGAGCAGCCGCGCCAAAGTAGGCGACACGCCCAGCACCACGGTGGCCGGCATCGCCCGCTGGTTGCGCGCCAGCTTTTGCCGCAGCCGCTCGGACTCGGCCAGGATGCGCTGGGCCGATTCGTAGAAGGTGACGCCGGCCTGCGTCAGGCGCACGCCACGCGGCAGGCGCTGCAGCAGCTGCGCGCCCATCTCAGACTCCAGTTCGCGGATCTGGCGGGTCAGCGCAGGCTGGGCGATCGGAATGGCCGCCGCCGCAGCGGTCAGGCTGCCGGCGTCGACGACGGCGACGAAGTTGCGAAGGGTGCGCAGGTTCATGGCGTGAGGGTCCAAGTTCCAAAGTGAACTCCTAACCATACCAAGTTGATATGGCACGGTTCAGTTCGGGTATTGGACAGCATGGTCTCCGGTCGCTAGCCTGCAAGCCGTTCAAGCGGATGGGGCGGAGACAAGTGATGCAATCGATGGGCAGCGCCGGAACAGCCGGTGTCAGGGCACTTTTCGGCTCCGTTGTTTTGGCATGGGCCGCGCTGGCGGCGCCGGCCGCCTGGGCCCAGGCGGGCTACCCCAGCAAACCCGTGCTGCTGATCGTGCCGCTGGCCGCAGGCAGCGCGGTGGACAACGCCGCGCGTGTGCTGGTGCAGAAGATGGGCGAGAGCATGGGGCAGACCTTCGTGGTCGAGAACATGGCCGGTTCGGCGGGCCTTGTCGGCGCTGACCGGGTGGCCCGCGCCGCGCCCGATGGCTACACGCTGGGCGGCTACAACGACAGCATCCTGACGATGGTGCCGCACATGATGGCGCGCATGCCCTGGAATGCGCTGACCGACTTCGATCCGGTGTCGCTGGTCGGCACCATCGAGTGGGGCCTGGTGGTGCGGGCCGACTCGCCGTACAAGACCGTGGCCGACTTCGTGGCCGCGGGCGAAGTCGACATCGCCATGCAAGGACTGGGTACGGTGGTTTCACTGATCCAGGCGGGCCGGCTGCGCCTGCTGGCAGTGGGCACGACGGCGCGCTTGCCGCAGTACCCCAGTGTGCCGACCTTCACCGAAGCGGGCGTGCCGGGCTTCACCTTCAATTCCTGGTTCGCCATGGTGGCGCCGGCCGGTACGCCCAAAGACATCGTGGCGCGACTGAATGCAGAAATCACCAAGGCGCTGACCGACCCTGCGACGCGGGACAAGCTGGTCGCCATGGGTTTGACGCCGCGGGGCACCAGCGCCGCCGAATTTGGCCAGGCCACGAAGGTGCAGTACGAGCTGTACCGCAAGCTGATTGCCGAGCAGAACATCAAGGCGGACTGAAACCAGCATGAGCCACCAACGGGTCGCGCACGAATCACTGCGCCACTTCATCGAAGCGGCTTTCCTCAGCCATGGCCTGCCGCCGGCCGATGCAGTCCAGGTGGCCAGCCTGATGGCCGAGGCCGAACTGCAGGGCTCGGACTGCCACGGCGTGATCCGCCTGCCGGCCTATCTGAAGCGCGTCCGCGCCGGCGGCATCAACAAGCGGCCGAGTATCCGCATCGTCAGCGAGCGCGCCGCGACGGCGCTGGTGGACGGTGACAACGGCATGGGTCACCTGGTGGTGTCGCGTGCGGTGGACATCGCCATCGAAAAGGCACGTGTCTCAGGCGTGGCCTGGGTCAACACGCGCTACAGCAACCATGCCGGCCCGGCGTCGCTGTATGCCCGCATGCCCTTGCAACACGACATGCTGGGCCTGTACTTCGCGGTGGGCAATGCCAACCACCTGCCGCCCTGGGGTGGCATGGAGATGCTGCTGTCCACCAACCCGATCGCCGTCGGCGTGCCCGCCGACCAGGAACCGCCGGTGGTGCTGGACATGGCCACCACGGTGGCGGCCTACGGCAAGGTCAAGGCCAAGGCCAAGCGCGGCGAGCAAATGCCCGTGGGCTGGATGATCGATCTCGAAGGCCAGCCGCTGTTGGACCCGCAGCGCGCCAGCGAAGGCTTTCTGCTGCCCATCGGCGAGCACAAAGGCTACGGTCTGGCGCTGATGGTCGGCCTGCTGGCCGGCACCTTGGGTGGCGCCGCGATGGGCCGCGACGTGATCGATTTCAACGCCGACCATGTCAGCGTCACCAACACCGGCCAGACCATCGTGGTGGTCGACCTGGCGGCTTTTGGCGACCCCATGCATTTCAAGCAGGCGGTCGACAAGCTGGTGGGCGACATCCGCGGCAGCGATCGTTTGCCCGGCGTGGAACGCATCTGGTTGCCCGGCGAACAAAGCCACGGCAAGCGCGAAAGGAACCGCAATCACGGCATTCCGATCGCCACGGTGCTGCTGGATGAATTGGACACGCTGGCCGCCGAATGGGGCATCGCGCCACTGTCTATGGAGTTGTTGACATGATCGTTTCGTTCAACCCGGCCATCGAGCAGCGCCTGGCCACGGCCAGCAGCGCGCAGCAGGCCTGGGCCCGCACGCCGGTGGCCGAGCGCATGGCGCTGTTGCGCCAGGTGGCGCAGGCCCTGCGCGAAGACAAGGCACGCCTGGCGCTGTTGATCACGCTGGAGATGGGCAAACCACTGGCCGAAGCCCTGGGCGAGGTCGAGAAGTGCGCCTGGAACTTCGACTTCTACGCCGACGCCGCACCCGGCTTTCTGCAAGACCAGGTGGTGGCCAGCGGCGCCACCGACAGCCGCATCGTCTACGACCCCAGCGGCCTGGTGTTGGCCGTGATGCCCTGGAACTACCCCTTCTGGCAAGTCATGCGCGCCGCTGCGCCCGTGCTGGCGGGTGGCAATGGCCTGGTGCTCAAACACGCCAGCAACGTGCCGCAATGTGCGCTGGCCATTGAAGCGGTTTGCGTACGGGCCGGCCTGCCCAAAGGCCTGGTGACCACCTTGCTGGTCGGGGGCGGTGAGGTGGCTGCGCCGATACAAGACCGGCGCATCACCGCCGTCACCTTCACCGGGTCGACGCCGGTGGGGCGCAACATCGCCGCGCTGGCCGGCCAGGCCTGGAAGAAGCAGGTGCTTGAACTGGGTGGTTCCGACCCCTTCATCGTGCTGGCCGACGCCGATGTGCCGGCGGCGGCCGCCGTGGCCGTCAAGGCGCGCTTCCAGAACACCGGCCAGAGCTGCATTGCGGCCAAGCGTTTCCTCGTCGAGCACAGCGTGGCCGATCGCTTCGTCGAGGCCTTCTGTGCCCTGACACGCGAGCTGGTGGTGGGTAGCCCCTAGCAGGCCGGCACGACGCAAGGCAGCATGGCGCGCACCAGCCTGCGCGACGAATTGCACGCCCAAGTGCAGGCCTCGGTGCAAGAAGGCGCGCGGCTGCTGATGGGCGGCAGCCCAGTGGCCGGGCCGGGCGCGTTTTATCAGCCGACGGTGCTGGACCATGTCAGGCCGACCATGACCGCAGCCTGCGAAGAGACCTTCGGCCCCCGCCGCCGCCATCTTGCGCGTCGCCGACGAAGCCGTGCGCCTGGCCAACGGCACGCCCTTTTCGGCGGCACCAAAGAGTCGGGCTACGGCCGCGAACTTGGCGCGCTGGGGCTGCACGAGTTCTGCAACATCAAGACCGTGTGGACTGGCCCCGCACACCCCTGAACCGTCATCCAAGAAAGAACCACCACCATGTCTGAAGCCCCGACGATCAAGCACGCCGTGCTGCGCCCTGAGAACATGAAAAGCCATGACCGCGGAGTCGGCGCACGCACCACGCCGCTGGTCTTGCCTTCCATGGGCGCCAGCACTTTCATCAATGGCATCACTGAATTTGCACCGAAGAACGCGTGCTGCTGCTGAGTGGGCATGCCTTTCTGGACATTGCGGGCGAGGTGCATGAACTGCAGCCGCAGGACACCACCTTCATACCGCCCAATGTGCCGCACCGTTTCCGCAACCGCTCGGAAACCGAGCCGATGAAGATCTTCTGGACCTATGCGTCGGTCAACCCTACGCGCACGCTGATGGCCACGGGTGAAACGCACCCGGTGTCGGCCGAACATGCGCGCTGAGTTGCCGCGCTGAACCCCACTGCCACACGGAGACACCCATGGGACTGCGCTTTCTTGAGCACCTGCTGATCCTCACCCACGACCCCGAGGGCACCCGCGACTGGTTCGTCAGCAACCTGGGGTTTCGCGAGGGCTACCACCCCGAATTCGGCTTCCCGGTGTACTGGCTCTACATCGGCGACCAAGACGTGATCCACATCGGCAAGGCGCGCCATTCCGAACACCAGGACAGCTACCTGAAGACGCCGAGCGACCAGGCCGGTGTCGACTACGCGGCGGCCGGCGCACCGGGCTCGGGGCGCATCGATCACCTGTGCCTGAACAGCGACGGGCTGGAGGAATTCATCACGCGGCTGACCCGCAACGGCGTTGAGTTCAGTGAGCGCAAGGCCCACAACTCGAACCTGTACCAGCTGTTCATGCGCGAGCCCATCAACGGCATCAAGGTGGAATTGAACTTCGCCTGGGATGAGGCCGCGCGCCTGGGCCGGGTGCCCGAGTGGACCGATGCCGGCGCCAACGCCAAGCCGGCCTCCGACGTCATGTTCGCGGGGGCGCCCGTCAAGGCGTCGACATTCTGAACACCCGATGCCACACCACAGGGAGCCCCGCGTGAGCCCTGACATGCAACGCCGCGGCGTACTGGGCGCCGGCGCCGCCACCCTGCTGGGTGCATTGGGTTCCATCGGCGGACTGGGCCTGCCCGGCCCGGCGCTGGCACAAGGCCAGA
>JAYVBO010000679.1:0-5238 GCA_043750435.1 Betaproteobacteria bacterium
GCTGGTGGGCAGGCGCCATTCCAGTTGCCAACCGGCTGCGGATATCGACCCCCATTCGGCTGCCGGCACCGCGTCGACACGCAACTGGTCGGTCGACAGCGCCAGGTCGATTTGCTCACCGCAAGCCGGGCAGCGGGTAGCAGCCGTCAATGCGGCGCCGAAGAGCGCGGCATGCAGGTCCAGCAGCGCCGCGTCACGCCGACCCAGCGGCCACTGTTCAGGGTGGGCGTCCGCGTCGGCTGTATCGGCCGTGTCGGCCTGCAGCAGCGGCGCCAGCAAGGCGCAGGGCGCCAGGCTGGGCGGCAATCGGCTGCACTGTTCCCACAGCGTCAGCCATTGCGCAGCGTCAAGCCGGCTCGGTGAACTGCGGTTCACTGGGCTCACTCACTTCCACGTCGCGTTCCCAGCCTTCGTTTTCCAACTTCAAACGCGAAATGGCCACCGCATTGGCATTGGCGTCCAAGTCGGGCAGGGCCTGGAATTCGCTGACCCAGCAGCGGAAGACCTTGTAGGCGATGACCAGTTGGCCGGCTTCGTTGTAGAGCTCGATGATCAAATCTTTGCGGAAGTCTTTCAGCGACACCTCGCCGCCGAGGCCGGAGCCGTAGTTCCAGACCTTGTTGGCCCACTTCTCGAATTCGGTGTCGTGGGTGACACCGCGCTCCAAGGTGATGGCCTCGAATTCGGTGCGGCCCGGTGACTTGCGGTTGATGCTGGGGTCACCGCCCTCGCGGTGCTTGACCACTTCGGTGGTGCGCTTCATGGCCGACACCTTGCTGATGCCAGCCACATAGCGACCGTCCCACTTGACCCTGAATTTGAAATTCTTGTAGGGGTCGAAACGGCTGGCGTTGACGCTGAACTGGGCCATGTGAACTCCATGCAGAAAGGGCGAAAGCCGGACGCAACGGGTGTCGCTGTGTGCCGCTATCAGGTCTGGATCTGACCGGCGAGTTGCTGGATGCGGATGACCACGAATTCAGCCGGCTTCAAGGGCGCGAAAGCAACCAGGATGTTGACCACGCCGCGGTTGATGTCGTCCTGCGTGGTGGTCTCGCGGTCGCACTTCACCAGGTAGGCCTCACGCGTGGACCGACCCTGGAAGGCGCCCTGGCGGAACAGGCCGTTCATGAAGGCGCCCAGGTTCAAGCGGATCTGCGCCCACAACGGTTCGTCATTGGGTTCGAACACCACCCACTGGGTGCCGCGAAACAGGCTTTCCTCGATGAACAAGGCCAACCTGCGTACCGGCACGTATTTGTATTCGGACGTCAGCGCGTCAGCACCGCGCAGCGTGCGCGCGCCCCAGGCCACGGCGCCGAACACCGGGAACAGGCGCAAGCAGTTCACACCCAGCGGGTTCAGGCTGCCGGCCTCGCGGTCGGTGAGCGCGTGGCTCAGCGCTTGCACGCCGCCCAGCGTGGCCTCGGTGCCGGCCGGCGCTTTCCACACACCCCGGTTGGCGTCGGTGCGCGCGTACAAACCAGCCACCGTGCCGCAAGGCGGCGTGCTGCGCAGCTTGCCGTTTTTCAGCGGATCGGCGATCTGCACCCAGGGGTAGTAGACCGCCGCGTGGTCGGACTTGGGCAGCGCCGTGCCGCTGACCACCGCCACCATTTGTTCAGGCTGCACCGCCGTGGGTGGCGCGTCGATGATGAAAAAGGCGCGGCGCTCTTCGCAGTAGGCGGCGGCGTCGGCCAGCACGCCGGAGTCGGTGATGCCGGGCAGGCACAGCAGGTTGAAGAGGTCCACCGATTCCAGCGCATACAGGCCGCTGCGCGCCGCGCGGTCGGCGATGAAGGCGCCGTAAACGCTGCTGTCGTTGTATGGCGTTTCGCTGCCGCCTTCCAGCTGCCGGTTGACGGGTTGCGTAGACGTGCTGCCGGCCAGTAGCTTCAATTCGTCAGCGATGCTGGCAACGGCCGCTGCAGCCGCCACCACGCGGCTGCCGCTGCCGCGCGTGCCCGACTGCAGCACCAGCGTGCTGCCGTTCACGCTGCAATTGAAGCCGCTGTAGGCCGCCTGCGCCGGCTTCAGCGCCCGCACAGCGGCCTGCAAACGCGCTGCCACATCGGCCATCTTGGCCGCCAGATTGGCGCCAGCGGCGGCGACGTTGCCGATGTCGACGTCGTCAGGCACCGACCCGTCCAGCGATAGGCTGATCAGGTGGTGGGTGGCATCGGGCAACGTGTCCAAGGCGGTGGCAGCCAGTGCCGCTGAAGTCAGCGTGGCCGCGTCGGGCACAGGCGCCGGGCGGATGGCCGCAACCCCATCCACTTCCACACCGCCGTTCGCTGCGCCCAACGCCAACACAGCCGCGGCGTTGTTGCTGACACCGGGCAGCACGCGCACGTTGGACAGCTCACCGCCGGCGCCAGAGGTCAGCTTCAACACCTGGGTGCCGGCCGGTCGTTCGCAGGTGAAAGCGGCCAGCGCGGCCTGGCCTGCAGCCTGCGCGCGCACCTGCGCCTGGATGGCGGCGGCCAGCGCGTCCAAGCGCTGCGTGGGCGTGGCGCCGCCGATGTCGGCCGGCAAGGCGACGACGACTTTCACCGCCGGCAAGCCATTCAGGCTGACCCGGAATTCATTGCGTTTGGGCGTCAGCAGCGTGGCCACATCGGCCAGGCTGGTGCCGGTGGACGTGGCGGCGGGCAGCGCGTCCAGCACCACTTTGCTGGGCAGGCGTTTGATGCTGACCAGTTGCGAAACGCCATTCACCAGGTCGGGCGCGTAACGCGGGTCGGCTGAATTCAGTGACAGGCCGGCATAGCTTTCAGCGCGACCGTCGCTGGCGCGCAGCACGGTCAGGTTGAAGCTGCTGCCGGGGTTGGCGGTGAGGTAGTCCACGCGCACTTCGATGGCGTTGCCGGCCACGCCGGCATCCAGCGCGGTCACGTCCAACACGTCCACCGCCGTGGCGCTGCGCAGCGTGGTGGTGGCGGTGGTGGCGTCACTGACGACGCGCACCGCCCAGCCTTCGGTGCCTCCGTTCTGGAAGAACTGGCGCACGGCGTAGCTCAGTTCGGAATCGGCCTGCAGGCCGCCAAAGCGGCGCTCGTAATCAGCGAAGCTGAACAGGCGCACGGCCTGGTTGATGGGCCCGCGCGGCGCGGCGCCCACAAAGGCCGCCACCGAGGTGCCCACGCCCGCGATGGTGCGCACTCCGCTGGACACCTCTTCGATATAGACACCTGGGTAGGTCAGGGTTGCGGGCATGGCAGGCACCTCAGCGCATCGCTCGTCCATCGGGTCTCGGTACCGCCGCAAGGCGCGGTGGCCGAGTCAGAACGAGCGATGGTAGGTAGCGAGCCTGCCGGCCGTAAACCCCCTAACTTCCAGAGCGAGTGCCTACCCGCGTGCCTACCGAATACCGGCCTTCTGTTCGGCCATCCAGGCTGCCATGCGCGCTTCCAACGCGGCCAGTGGCACCGAACCGGTGGCCAACACCGCGTCATTGAAATCGCGCAAATCGAAGCGCGCGCCCAAAGCCTGTTGCGCGCGCAAACGCAGCGCTGAAATCTTCAATTGCCCCACCTTGTAGGCCAGGGCCTGCGCCGGGGTGCTGATGTAGCGGTCGATCTCGTTGACGATGTCCTGATCGGTCTTGGCCGCGTTGGCTTTGAAGTAGGCAATGGCCTGCTCACGCGTCCAGCCCTGGGCGTGCATGCCGGTGTCCACCACCAGCCGCACGGCGCGCCACATTTCATAGGTCAGCTGGCCAAAGCGGTCATAGGGGTCGTCGTACAGCCCCATCTCGTAGTCCAGTTGTTCGGCGTACAAGCCCCAACCTTCGCTGTAGGCCACGAAATAGGCGGTGCGGCGGAACTGCGGCGCGCCGGGCAATTCCAGCGCGCGGGCGAATTGGAAGTGGTGGCCGGGCACCGCTTCGTGCAGGCTGAGCGGCAGCATTTCCCAGGTCGGCCGCACCTCGGGCTTGTAGAGGTTGACGTAGTAGGTGCCCGCCCGGCTGCCATCGGCCGCGGCCGGCTGGTAATAGGCTGTGGTGGTGTCCGGCGCGATGTTGTCGGGGATGGCCTTCACGCCATACGGCATGCGCGGCAAAACGCGGAACACCTTGACCAGTTCGGGGTCTATGCGCTTGGCCATGGCGCGGTAGGCGGTCAGCAAGTCAGCTGGCGTCTTGTGGAAGAAACGCGGGTCGCTGCGCAAGAAAGTGAAGAAGGCGTCCATGGTGCCGGCATAGCCGGTCTCGGCCTTGACAGCCTCCATGGCCGCTCGGATGCGCTCGACCTCTTTCAAGCCCAGTTCGTGGATGGCCTCGGCGCCCAGATTGGTGGTGGTGTAGTCGCGCGCCAGGAAGTCGTAATACGCCATGCCGTCCGGTCTGTCGGTGGCGGCGATGCTGCTGCGCGTGTGCGGCAGGTAGTCGTTCAGGAAGGCCGATTGCAGGCTGCGATAGGCCGGCACCACCTGCCCACGGATGGCGGCTCGCGCCTGAGCCTGCAAGGCCTCGCGTTCGGCTTGCGGGAAGCCCTGCGGGAAGCGCGTGAAGGGCTTGTAGAACGGACTGCGCTGGGGGTCGTCCACGATTTGCGCCGCAATCTGCGCCGGCACGCGCTGCATCAGCACGCGCGGCGGCACGATGCTGGCCTGCACGCCGGTGCGCATCAGCACGATGGTTTGTGCCACCTGCTGCGGTAGCGCCGCCAGACGGGCCAGGTACAGGCGGTAGTCGGCAGGCGTGACGAAGGGCATCACTTCGGCAATGCCGTCGGCCGTGGTGATGCCGCCCTGGTGCTGGATGGGCTGCAGGTATACACGGAACCGCTGGCGTTCCACGGTGCGCTGCTGCAGCCATTCGAAGGTGTCGTAGTCGATCTGTTCTGCTGCGCTCAGGGCCGCGCGCGGGATGGCTTTCAGGCGCACCAGCGCGGAGCGGTCGGCCGCTTCGCGCGCCGCGATGGCCGCCAGGCTGTTGTCGGTCCAGCGGTCGTTGTAGCGGGTGTCGCCCTGGTAGCTGGCGCGCTCGGGGTACTCACGCAGGCCGCGTTCCCATTCGTCGGCGAAGAACTGGCGCAGGGTTTGCGACGCCCTTGCAGCCGCGTTCGCGGTCGCTGGCGCGCCGGCAGTTGATGGCGCAGCGACTTGCGCGGCAGCCAACGCCGGCGCGGCGGCGAGCAGGCACACCGCTACGTGCAGGGCCACAGCCGGCGCCTTGAGCCGCAGGCTGCGGCTCAAGGCTGAACCTTGGGCGCCGTTTGCAGCAACTCAGCCAGC